>SAAH01000207.1 GCA_009929525.1 Clostridia bacterium
GGATATTTCGGCAGGGGGAGAATTATCAAACGATAAGTTCAGAGGCTGTCTATTTACCCTGACTCTTATAAAGGGGATAGCAGACGCGAACATCAATTCATCACTCCTTAAGAGTCTGACAGCGGAAAGTGCAGAAAACAAACAGAACAAATAACGAAACCGACAAAAGGATGAGGATGGGGTATAGCATCCCCCCACCCTCTCCTATCAGTATCATTCTCCAAAATATGAAATGAATCATTCCTATAACTTAAATTTAAACTGCCACGCAGGCATCATCGTCTTCTTCAATAACACTCTCTTCCTCCCAGGACCAATCTTCGTCATCGATATAATTTCCGGGAGACGGATCAACGGCAGCCGGTATTTCCATGGAAGAACCGGATTTTTCTATAGGAAATAAAAGCCTTTCAAATTCATTCTCATTGCCCGAAAGGCCAACCTTAAGGGCAATATCCATGATCACTTTTCTTGATTCTTCACAATCCGGGATACAACCGAAGACAGGCGCTTTACGTTTATAATTTTTCAAATCCTTTAGTCCAAGCATAGCAGCAATTGCTTTATAGGATCTTCCGCCGAAATACTTTTTCTTATCCATTCTGGCGATAACCCTTAAAACCATTTTCTCCGTCACTCTTCTTATAGAATCTCTGCTAGGCACAGAAATACTATTATCAGTACACGCAATACATAATGAAAGCCGCGCCGGATCGACACTTTCTCCATGTTTTTTCTTTCTGTACTTGATGACTGCACGCTGTTTCAAAACAACTGCTGCTGTAAGAGGAGGGTAGGAGTAAAGACCATCAACCGAATAGACTCTTTTACCGTCGGGGCCCAAAGAAGACATTTGAGTGGAGGATATCTCAACGAGGTCAACAGCTACTTTACCGTTGAAAATTTCACGCATGGTAGGGAGTCGCCTTTTGTCAATCTGGCTAAGCATGTTGTTCGAGGCGATCTCCCTCATTTTTTCGTAATCAGGAACCTTCATACCGGAAGCGGCTTTACACTGCTGAACCCCCTGCCAAGTCAGCCAGTTTGCCCTCGTCCTATAAGAACCCACTTCATCGCCCATATGTTTCACATCAAGCCAGTTTAAGCAGCCCATTTTACGACGGCCCTCGATTAAAAGGCTGATGGGATAAGATTCTTCCAGGCGCTTTAACAAGGAATGGTCGAGAATTTCTTCTATTGAGGGCGGAATTACAATACCGTTTTCATCGGTTTTTATCAGAAGACTCTCTGGTAAAGGGACCTCCGCAATCAAACCATCGGTAGTAGCGGAAACAACAGAACAGCCAGTAGTTTCAGCAAGTATGTTTATCAGCGCGGCCAGTGCAGCGCGGACTACACCAGTGCAGCTTGCTGCGTAATATACACATGAAATAGGCGAGGGGCTCAGTTGGCGCGATGTCCCGCTTGTCATGTCATAAATCTTCCTTTCCTTAATGCCCTGTGCCATTTTTCCATATAAACTGTTACTCACTTCTTTCCACATCAGATTTTCCAAGGAGCCTTTTGGGGCCGCAGCTCGACGTTCCGTTAGCTGTTTGAAGACACGAGACAAGGTAAACATATTTATTTTCGAAGAAAAACCTGTATAAGTGTTTATTTTTACAGCGACTTTCCCGGTGGACAAGGCATACAGCAGTTCGGATGCCGTGCAGCATGTATCGCCTTCTAAGGGATAAATTAGGCCTACATTCTCGATGGAACAGGGTATAGAAGGGAAAAGTGTGCCATCATCCCATTTGAAGGAAATATCGAAATAATAATGGGGTACACCTGACAACATACTGGTGTCGATTTCAATCAACTTTAAGAGTTCTTCAATGGATCGGACCTCAATACCATCGATACCGCCCCGTGAATGAACGGTCTCATAGTCGATGTCGCCGCATGTAGCCAGCGCGGAGGGGTAAGCACCTGAAAAGTCCAGATCAACAAAGACTTTACCTGTACCGGCTTTTCGTTCTGCGCACAAGAAAGAAATATTTAAACCACCGTGATACGCATCCCCACAAAGGACTTTATTCCAGGAATAAGCTTTTCTATAAGAGAAAGAGCGGCGGTCATGCCCTTTAGAGTCGACGGTCTTAATAATCTCTTTGCCTATGAGCTCCAGTAAAGGAGGGTTGTTAATTACCTTCAAAGTTTTATCAAGATGAATATTATTAAACTGCCTTATTATGGAATCCAGGCATCGTACCGAAAGATCACCCAGTGTCTTAGGGATGAAGGGAACCCCTGTCATTTCATACACCTTGTTTAAAAAGAGTGCTTCATACTCAAGAGTGACACGGACATCATTTATGGAATAATTTATAAACAAGGGCAAATCGTCTTCCATAAGCTTCTCCATATTATTTATATGCCCCCCAATTGAGACTTTTTTTGAATTGGTCATCATCGAAATTGCAGCAAGGGAGCGCATCTTTGCCGGCGCATGAAGATATGTATCGCTGTTGATGAACAGGACGGTGGCCGAGTGTTTATTTTTAAGCTTAACGGATTTTATCTCTGTGAAATCAAAACAGAGCGGGACATCGTGAATCTCTTTGAAGAAACCCAG
The DNA here is from genome assembly GCA_009929525.1 of Clostridia bacterium. Classification (GTDB taxonomy): domain Bacteria; phylum Bacillota; class Clostridia; order Lachnospirales; family Lachnospiraceae; genus Oliverpabstia. Next base: position 2,579 of record SAAH01000207.1, read on the forward strand.
TTTCAAGCGATCAGCGAACAAACTCCATTCCATTACACCGTAATGGGTAAGCTGGAGGATCTTGGCACCGGTTGCTTTCGTACGGCCCAAACCGGCCAGATTAACGGCATTTGAAATGATATCCTTCAAGCTAAGCCTTTTTCCGTTAACAGGGAAAATGATGCACTCTCGGTAGGTCATCTTCTTAACGTTTAACGATCCTATTTGATAGCTCAAAACCTTATTTCGCATAACGCCGTTTTTATCTTCATAGGCCTGAGTTTCCGCATCCAGTGAATATACAACATTGAACTGACCCCATGCCTCGGGGATAGTGCCAAGCACATCTGTAATATCAACCGCCTCTGTGATAACACTGTCACAGGTAAAAAAAGGATGTGAAAGATCAACGGATTTGACGGGGATGTTTTCGTGTTCAAACATATTTAATACCTCCAAAAGGATTTATTTGATTACCTTTTGAACGTATTTGTCGAAATACATTTATTCCACGAAACCATTCGGCGGGGGAGGACGGTGCTAAAAGTGACGCATGGGGGGGTCTTTTATCCCAACATGGCACCTTTGACACCTTCGTTCATAGCCACTGTGTCATTGTTGCTGATGTTTGTTTGTACCACTGGTTTTATTGGCTTGTAGCCACTTCTTTAAAGCCCTTTTTTTGTCATTTTTATTGCCTTGTTTTTTGGGCGGTATTCGTTTATTACCGCCGTTTTAAGATGTCCATCGCTGTTGTTTTTGTCTTCTTCCTGTATTTTGAATGTATACTTAATCTAATAATGTGTGTTAATTGTTTTATTTTGATTTGACCGCGGGTGGTGTGAATGCATATGGGTGATATCGTAAATTTCATCAAGTATCCGAACCTGTCCCTCCTGCTCTGGAATTATCAGGATAAAATCCTTGGAGCCGGTGAGGCTTTCTCCGTGCTTGACAGCCGCCTTGGAAAATATTTGAATGAGAATTCCCTCAACGCCGATGAAATGGCCCTTGTTGAAAGTCTCGCCGATGAATACGGTGGCGGCATATGCGGACCGGTTGTCATTGGTGGCTGCGATCGGGGGCTTCT
>SAAH01000208.1 GCA_009929525.1 Clostridia bacterium
GTCATACCAAATCCGAAGGTCATCCATCGTTGGGGTCTCTATGCCTAAATCACTGCACCACCAATCTGGAAAACCTTGCAGTCTTGCACACTCAGTTGGAGTTAGTCTTCTCACCGTATAATCTATCCCGTCATTATCATTGATAAGTGGCGGATCTTTGTAGTCGGTAGCAACTAGTGTATTGGCCAGTTCCTCTTTGGCATCTGTAAAAAACGATGCCTTACTGGATGAGTAGGTAGGAGTTGCAACAGCACTGGGGCCTTGTGCCTTCAGTGTTGAATTAATTCCGTCTTCAGTAATTCCTAGGTTTCTAGCATAGTTTTGACCGCAATTAAATGACTCTCTATCAATTGCATAGACCACAGCGTGTTTATCTACGGTATTTAGAGTAAAGCTAAGCTCTTCATTCACACCAGCACCTTGAGGTCCATTCTTATCTGCCCGTCCTATCATAGAACCTTGTAAGCCATAAGATTCCACCACTGCAATACCACCTTGATTGCTGTCCGGTGCATTACCTGACGTATCAATCGTTCTTGCCGTGTCACTCTCGTAAACATTGGAACGAGCATTTACAGTTCCTTCCGAGGTAAATCGCACATCATAAGTCTTAGAATTCTCCACAACAAATGGTTGGTTGTTGCCTCCTGTTCCATAGGTCGCTGAAATCGTAGGAGCAACATCTATCGGTCCAGTAAAACGTGTATCCTTTCCGTGATTATCAAAAACTGCAGAGTCCATGATGCAAGGCGGATGATTTGATTTCGCTCTTAAAGTGCAAGTGATATCGGTTGACACGTCCATGCGTTCTCCGCCTTGGTCATTTAAGCAGATTGTGCCTGTCGCTCCAGTGCTGTCTGCAAAGTCGCTGGCAGTTCCTTGCCACGAGCGGACGCTCTTTTTAGAATACCCAGACAAGCCTTCTGACTTAAATAGTATTTCTCCGGCACCCCCACCTGCAAAATCTGCGACAAGGAAGATGCGTTTTCTTCGTTGGGGAACTCCCCAGTATTGAGCGTCAAGCACTCGCCAGGCAAGGGAGAAATGGTCTCCCACAATAGTTCCTGCCTGTTTCCACTTATCAATCTTAGGAACTGATAAGGTTTCATCCTTGATGTGGCAGATGCCTTCAAGGACACATCTGAAATCTTCTCCTTTGTTTGATGAGAAGGCTCCAGGGACGTTTTCCCAGACAATATATCTTGGTTTTTTGCCATCTGTAGCACACCTCATTTCTTTTACAATTCGGATGGCCTCATAAAAAAGACTTGAACGTTTACCATCCAAGCCATCACGCTTACCTGCTATGGATAAATCCTGACAAGGTGAGCCAAAAGTAATAATATCTACCGGTTCTATCTTACTGCCATCCATGGTTGAGATATCGCCGTAATGTTTTATAAAAGGCAGCCTTTTCGTTGTCACCCTAATAGGAAACGGTTCAATCTCCGATGCCCATACTGGGGTAATACCAGAAATTAAACCGCCTAAAGGAAAACCACCTGAACCATCAAAAAGACTGCCAAGGGTTAGATTAACCATCAGCAACCTCCAGTTCATCATAGTTGTAGCTCAGCCCATCCCTTTGGACGCTGACATCGGTAGAAGTTCCGACCTGTTCAATGTAGCGTTTGATAATGACATCGCAAAACTTCTCATCTAATTCTGCCGTGTAGCAAATGCGATCTGATTGTTCACAAGCAATTAAGGTACTACCACTGCCGCCAAAAGGATCTAGCACAATGGTGTTAGTCATCGAGGAGTTCAAAATCGGATAGGCGAGCAGAGGGATAGGTTTCATCGTAGGATGGTCTCCATTTCTCTTTGGCTTATCAAACTCCCAGATGGTAGTTTCTTTCCTGCCTGTATACCACTGATGCTTGCCTTTCTTTTTCCAACCAAACAGCACCGGTTCGTGCTGCCATTGATAAGGAGAACGCCCCAGTACAAGGGAGTCCTTTTTCCAGATACAACAGCCAGACAAATAAAAACCGGCATCCGAGAAAGCTTTTCTAAAATTAAACCCTTCGGTGTCGGCATGAAATACATAGATGGAGGCATCGTCTGCCAGCACTTCTTCGATATTGATAAAGGCATCTAAGAGGAACTGATAAAAGGCATCATTTCCCATATGATCATTTTTAATCTTTCCTGCAGTGCCTTCATAATTCACATTGTAGGGAGGATCTGTTACACACAAGTTTGCCTTCTTTTTATTCATCAGCACATCATAGGTTTCTTCTTTGGTGGAGTCACCACAGATAAGCCTGTGTCTGCCAAGTGTCCAGATGTCACCAAGCTTGCTGATGGCAGGCTTTTTTAGTTCTGTCTCCACATCAAAATCATCATCGTGGATCCCCTCTTTCAGCGTGTCTTTAAATAAGTCATCCAGTTCTTTAGGGTCAAATCCAGTTAGGGAAACATCAAAATCTACACCTTGTAAATCTGAAATTAAAAGGGCCAATTTATCCTTGTCCCAATCACCGCTGATTTTATTGAGCGCGATGTTGAGTGCTTTTTCTTTTTCTTCGTCCATTTCAATGATGACACACTCAACTTCTGTGATGCCCATATCCATGAGAACCTTCAGTCTTTGATGCCCACCAACAACATGGCCGGTCACCTTATTCCAGATAACCGGCTCTACATAACCAAATTGTTCAATGGATCGTTTTAATTTATCGTATTCTGCATCTCCTGGTTTCAAATCTTTACGAGGATTGTATGTTGCAGGGATGAGGTCTTTTGTGTTCTTCTTTTCAATCAACATATTTGTTTACCGCCTCCCTTAGTTCTGTATAGCAATCTAGAAATTCCCACGTGCTTAAGCCATATCTGAAATGGCCGTAAGTAGCTGTATCTGCATAAATAACATCCGTCAGCTTTAGCTTTTCGATAATGGCTGCAGGTCTTAAATTGAATACATCTAATACAGCACGGCAAAGGATACTTTCTTCCACCGTGCCTGTTCCAAAGGTATCAATCTCAAGAGCAACAGGATCTGCTTTTCCAATTGCATAGGAAATCGCTACCTGGCATCGCTTAGCAAAGCCACATCGAACAATATTCTTTGCAATCGCCCTTGCCATATAGGCACCACTACGGTCAACTTTTGTCGGGTCTTTGCCTGAAAACGCACCGCCACCATGAGCAGCTAATCCGCCATAGGTATCAACCATGATTTTTCTTCCCGTAAGACCGGTATCTGCTGCAGGTCCTCCTTCAACAAATCGTCCACTTGGATTAATGAGAATCTCTGTTTCATTGTCAAATGGATATTTTTCAAAGACTGGCCACAGCACCTGAGCAATGACTTCATTTCTTAAAACATCTAAATCTTTATCTGCACTGTGTTGAACGGAGACAACGATGGTCTTAATTCGTTTTGGTTTGTCACCTTCATATTCCACCGTCACTTGAGCCTTACCATCTGGGCCAATGTCTTTGATTACGCCATTCTTCATCACCTTATCCAGCTTTTCGCAAATGGCATGGGATAAGACTAAGGGGAGAGGTAGTTTCTCACTAGTTTCATTGGTGGCATAGCCATAAACGGTGCCTTGGTCACCCGCTCCTAACATGGAATACCATGACGTATCACCCTCACGAGATTCTAAGGCCCTATCTACACCACCTGCGATATCTT
>SAAH01000085.1 GCA_009929525.1 Clostridia bacterium
ATAAACAACTCTTCCCATGGAACGCCGTGTGCAATGAAAGTTGCTTGCACGGTGTGGGCCGGGGCGAAAGGCGTGAAAGCGTCTGACCTATCGGCATTGTTACTGAAGGAAGAACAGACTGCAAGTTACAGTGTGGAGATATGGAAAAGATTTAGAAAATGGGGAGGAATCCCGACAGGTTTAACTCAGAATATCAAAGATCTTCTGGCATCCAGAGAAATTGAGAACATTTTTGAAAACTCTGATTTCATCTATATGCTGAATCAAGCTGCCGGCGATAGGCAGATTCTGGCGAAACAGTTAAACATTTCACCACAGCAGCTTTCATTTGTTACGAACAGTAATGAAGGAGAAGGTCTGCTCTTTTACGGAAATGTAATTATTCCGTTTGTAGACCATTTCCCAAAAGATACAAAACTTTATGGAATTATGACCACCAAACCTAATGAAATAGAACAGGAGAAATAGATATGGCAGAACAGAAAGTCAGTGCTAGAGCAAAGCAGGTCCAGAAAATGACAAAGGATGGACTTGTGGAAGAGAATCTGGCAGATAAATCTTCTGTCCGTATCAGTAAAAGGACATCGGAGGAAAGGCTTCATCGCAATCGGAGTCCTGATATGGCAGAAGAAAAGAAATTGAAGGAGGAGCCTAGTAAAAAAGAGGTTCGACATGAAAAGATGAAGCGTACCATGGTGCAAAGTCGAGGGGATGCGAAGAAAGATGAAACTGGTGGCAGTAAAAAGCCCCGTCAGAAACGTAGACTCAATTTTGCAGAAGAAGAAACAGGAGCTGCGGATGCAGTTCTTGATTCTAAGCTTGAGCATAGTAAGAAAAAGGCTGATAAATCAAAACTTCAGGCAGATTACGCTAAGAAAAAGACATTGCAAAAACATTCTTTGAAAAAGAATCAATATGTAAAGGACGTGACCGGGAAGGTAGCAATGGTGGCAGGAGCTGTGGCACACAAGAAACTCAAGGAAACTGAGGGCGACAATGTGGCAGTTGAAAGCACTCACAAACTGGAAGAGGGCGGTGAAGCGATATCATACCTTGCAAAGAGCCGTTTGAAGAAGAGAAGAAATCGAGCAGTGCGAAAGAGCAACCGATTGGAGAAGCGTTCCAGAAGAACGCAGGTTAATTACCTATATCAAAAGGCGTTGTCGGAAGATGAGAAACTGGCGAGAAGCAATATGGCAAGAAAATTGTGGCAGAAACAACGGATTAAACGAGCATATGCGAAGCAGAAACGGGCAGAAGGCAGTACCACAGCAGTTACAGGAACTATTGAGTATATCAAGAAAATTGGTGGTAAAGTTACCAATTTCTTTAAGGAAAATCGGAAAGCGTATATATCATTGGCATTGATCCTCGGATTGATGATTTTACTTATGTCCTCGATTACTTCCTGTGGTGCAATGTTTCTTCAGAATGTGGCAACCTACACCGCAACCAGTTATATGTCGGAAGATGAAGCAATTCGGATGGCAGAGCTGTATTACACCCAATTAGAAGCTAATCTTCAACAGGAAATTGACAACATGGAAGCGGAACATCCGGGGTATGACCGATACGATTACAATATTGGACCGATTGAGCATGATCCATTTGTCCTTATCAGCTATTTATCAGCAAAATACGAGGTGTTTACCTATGAGCAGATAAAAGCGGAGCTGGATTCATTATTTGCAGCTCAATACCATCTGACAACAGAATCTGTCAGAGAGAATCAGACGACCACTAAAATGGTAGGTGTAGGAGAATCACTTGGAAATGTTGTTACAAGTGGATATTGTCCATGCTCTATCTGTTGTGGAAAATGGGCAGGAGGACCAACAGCTTCGGGAGTAATGCCTGTTTCTAAACACACGATTGCAGTAGATGCCTTCACGCCGTTTGTTCCGCTGGGGACAAAAGTTATTATGAATGGTGTGGAATATACGGTAGAAGATACAGGAGCGTTTACTCAGTACGGTGTGCAGTTTGATGTTTACTATGATGGTCACGCAGAAGCATCCGCACACGGACACCAGACATGGGAAGCATTTCTTGCAGATGATAATTCAACAAATCAAGTGGAAGTAACAGTAACTGAAAATGTCAATGCTTTTAAGGTAACGTTGGAATCTGGAAGTTTAACAGCCATTTGTAATGAACGGCTTGGAATATTCCAGAAAGAATTATTTTCAGCATATAACGAAACAAAGGGAAATCTGCAGATGTTTGGTTCGCCATTTGATTTTAACTGGTATGGCAGAGTCAGCAGCTATTACGGATACCGTAAACATCCGATTGATGGAGAAATTAAAATGCACAATGGTCTGGATATTGCTACACCAGAAGGAACAGAGATAAATGCAGGTTTGGACGGTACAGTGACCACTTCTGAATTCAATGACAGTTATGGAAATTATGTCATTATTAAGAACAGTGATGGATATGAACTTCGATATGCACATATGTCAGAACGAAGTGTATCAGTAGGAGATGCTGTAAAGATAGGGGATGTGATTGGAAAAGTTGGCTCTACAGGAAATTCAACAGGACCACACTTGCATCTGGAACTTCTAAAAGATGGAGAAAGGATGAATCCTATCTTCTATATGGAAACTGGAAGCGGATCCCTTGCAGGTGGTGGAGAATATTGCAGTGAAGCAGCACAAAAACTGATTGAAGAAGCAGAAAAGTATCTGGGTGTGCCATATGTATGGGGAGGATATTCCCCAAGCGGATTTGATTGTTCAGGATTTGTTAGCTATTGCTTGTCAAATTCAGGAGTTAAAAATACTGGTCATACAGATGCGCAATCTTTATATGATATGTGTTCTCCGATTTCGGAATCAGAGGCACAACCAGGGGACTTGATTTTCTTTACCGGAACTTATAATTCTGGTACTCCAGTATCTCATGTAGGAATCTATCTTGGAAATGGTCAGATGATTCACTGTGGACATCCGGTCCAGTACAGTAGTATCTACACACCATACTGGCAGAGTCATTTCTATGCTTTTGGAAGAATTTTTTAAGGGCGGGGAAACCCGCCTGGAAAGGAGGAAGTGTTGAAGAAACTGGACAAAGCAATCGAAGATTATGAGAAAGCAAAAGAAAAGGCAGAACTTCTGACAAAAAGAGCAGAAGATGCTGTCAAAAAAATGAAACAATGTGAGGCTCAGAAAATTGAAGCAGAAAATATGGAATATGCTGCTATTGTTAGAGAAATGCAGCTTAGTATTCCAGAACTTCGAGCTTTACAGAACCAATTAAAAACAGGACTGCCACATCAGACAGTTCTTGAAGAAATGAAGGAGGAAGAACATGAAGAAAATGAGCAAAGCAAGGGTTAGCAAAAGTCTTATATTGATTAGTACGGTACTTGCCTTATGTACACCACTTGCACAAGGAATGAACGTTTATGCGGCAAATCAGCCATCTGTGATACAGATTGAAAAACCAGAAGGCTGGAAGCAGAAAGGAACTAAAATCAGTATTTCAGTAGATGGAAGCTCGGTTAGTGACAGTTTTCAGCTTGGAAAAATTGAAGCTAAGGTAGGAGCGGAGGGAAACTGGGAAGATGTTACTAACATAAAGTATGTGACTCTAACTAAAAATTCAACCGTATATGTAAAAGTGACGGATGGAGAGGGCAATGTATATGAACAAAATCGTTCCATTAAGTGCTTTGATGATGAAAAGCCAACTTTGGCTGCTTCTCTTACCAATGGAGTATTAACGATTCAGGGAAATGATACCATCTCAGGAATCGCATCGGTGAATGTCAATGGAACAACTTATACGGATCTAAATGAGGGACAGTTAAAGATACAGTTGACACAATCTGATTTCAAGACTAAGAAAATCACGATGACTGCGACAGATTCAGCTGGAAATACATCAGCTACCTACTCTTTACAGAATCCTTATTACGGGTGGAACAGCAATAAAGGAAACAGTTCTGACAAGCAGGAATCCGACAATTCACTTTCCACTACAACAGATGTATCAACAGGCACAACAGAGTCAGAACAGACGGCACCATTACCACAGAATACAACTGCCAGTGAACCAACCAGTGCAACGGGTAGTGTTACGGAAAAGGTGGATACAGCCATTGAGAGTACAGGTGAGACTGTGGATACAGTAAATCAGACAGGAACTAAGGAAGGAAAGTCTTTCTATACAATCACTACAAAGAGTGGGAAAACGTTCTATCTAATTATTGATAATACGAAATCAGATAATAACGTGTATTTACTGACTGAGGTATCTGAGCAGGATTTAATGAATTTTACAATGTCTGATACAGTCACTTTACCGGATTCAGATACTGTCTATGCAACAGTCGATGAAGAAAAAGAAGAAACACCAGAGGAAACTACGGCAGATAAAGAGAAAGAGACTGAAGTTGTAATGCCAGAAGATAATAAAAGTTCAGTAGGAACATATATCATAATCGGTATTGTTGCACTGGCAGTTCTTGGTGGAGGTTACTACTTCAAAGTTTATAAGCCAAAACATGAATTTGATGATGAAGATGAGGAATATGAGGATGAATATGCAGATGGGTTTGAGAAGGAAGAACCAGAGTATGACCAGTCTGAATCTGATGAAGAAGAAATGATGGAAGATGATGATATTCCAGAAGAAGATGAATAGTAATTGGGAAAGGAACATAGAAAAACATGAGATTAGTAATCGCTGAAAAACCCTCTGTAGCAAGGAGCATCGCAGAGGTGCTAGGAGCAAAGAATAGAAAAGATGGATACCTAGAGGGAAATGACATTCAGGTATCCTGGTGCGTTGGACACCTTGTGGCCTTGGTCAATGCAGATGTATATAACGAAAAATATGCAAAATGGAGATATGAGGATTTACCGATTATTCCTGACGACTGGAAGCATGAGGTGCTTACACAGACTAGAAAACAGTTTGGTATTTTGAAGAAACTGATGAATGCGAAAGAAGTATCTGAAATAATCTGTGCAACAGATGCCGGGCGTGAAGGCGAATTAATTTTTCGCCTTGTATATCAGGAAGCAAGATGTAAGAAACCAGTGAAACGTTTATGGATTTCTTCCATGGAAGAAAGTGCAATCGAAAAAGGATTTAAGAATTTGAAAGACGGATCTATGTATGATGCCCTTTATGAATCTGCCCTATGCAGATCGAAAGCTGATTGGCTGGTGGGAATCAATGCAAGCCGTCTTTTTTCAGTTCTTTACCGACAGCGATTAAATGTAGGGCGAGTGCAGACTCCGACATTATCCATGATAGTTGACCGTAATCAGCAGGTGAAAGGCTTTCAGAAAGAAAAGCATTATGTGGTACATCTTCGCTTCGGAGCGTTAGATGCCGTATCTGAGCATTTGAAAACAAAAGCAGAAGCAGAAAAAATAGTGTCGGACTGCAATGACAGAATGTGTCAGGTAGAAACAGTGGACAGGCAAAAGAAATCGGTACGTCCGCCAAAGCTTTATGATTTGACAACGCTACAGAGGGAAGCGAATCGCATTTTCGGATACACGGCGCAACAGACTCTTGATTATACACAGAGCCTGTATGAAAAGAAGCTGGTAACCTACCCAAGAACAGATAGCCAGTACCTGACGGAAGATATGAAAAATACAGTAGCAGATTTGATGCATATCATCCCAGAATCTTTAGGCATTGCAAAGGATATTTCTTGCTTATCGAAGATAGAGCAGGTCCTTAATTCAAAAAAAGTATCTGATCATCACGCTATCATTCCTACACGGGAAATTAGAAAAAGTAATTTGCAGGAGCTAAAGAAAGGCGAAAAAGATATTCTTAATCTGGTATCTGCAAAATTGTTGGCAGCGACGGCAGGTAATTATGAGTATGAAAGTACCAGGGCAACACTTATCTGTAATGACCATCTTTTTTCAGCAAGTTCGATTAAAGTCCTCACCAAAGGATTTAAAGAATTTGAGGAGGCTTTCCAGAGATTTATTGGAAAGACAATAGAGAAAGAACAGTTGGAAGTCGAGTTATATGAAAACAAGCATTTTGGTCCTGTGAATGCTGAAATGGCAGAACAATACACAAAGCCACCGAAACAGTATTCAGAGGATACCTTGTTAGCTGCCATGGAACGTGCCGGGAATGAAGATGTAACCGATGATACTGAGAAAAAAGGAATTGGTACGCCGGCAACCAGAGCAGGAATCATTGAAAAGTTAATCCATGCTGGATTTGTAACAAGGGAAAAGAAAAATCTAATTCCAACAGATCAGGGCAATGCTCTAATTACAGTTCTTCCTGATAATATCAAATCTCCGAAAATGACAGCAGAATGGGAAATGGAACTAAATCAGATTGCAAAAGGGAAGGAAGATTCCGAACAGTTCATGCATGGAATTGAAAGAATGATAAAAGACCTTGTTGCTACCTACCATGCAGTCGCTGATGAGAAACAGACACAGTTTCCTATTGGAGAAAAGCATAGTCTTGGAACTTGTCCAAGGTGTGATAGTCCAGTATATGAAGGAAAGAAGAATTATTATTGTTCCAACAGAGAATGCAAATTTGCATTATGGAAAAACGATAAATTTCTTGAGAGCCTTGGAAAAAAGATGGATACCGGTACTGTAAAGAAGTTTTTGAAATCTGGAAGAGTGACATTCAAGAATCTAGTTTCTAAAAAGACGGGAAAATCTTATCAGGCAGATATTGTTCTGGATGATGACAAAGACGGATATGTACATTTTAAGATGGAGTTCCCGAATAAAAAATAAGGCAGTGAAAACTGCGTTTACATAGATGATTACAGGGCACTGATATTCGTATCAGTGCTTATTTTTATGAAAGAATGAGGTAAAACAAAGATGAAGAAATTAGGAAAAATAAAAAGAGTATTGTCAGGTCTTTTAACTGCGGTGACGATTATGAGCAGTGTAATTCAGCCGATGAGTGTATATGCTGAAGAAATAAAAGAGATGAAACTGCCAGAACTTGAAACAGTGAAAGAGCAACTTTCAGAAGATGAGATTGTGAAAGCCAATGATTTTATTATTGAATTTGGTTCAGATTTCGATGTGAAAAACGACATGAAAGAACTGGAATATGACGAGAATAAAGTAAAAGTCACATTCTATGAGGCAAAGAGCGAATCAGGTGAGGATTTCAATACCAATCAGGCAAATGCCTATAAAAGTACCTATTATGTGGAACCGATTAGTGGAAATCCTTCTTATCAGATTAGCCGTATTATCACTGTCAGCGAACCGATAGAAGCAGAAACTGAGGGTGTTGAAACGAATGTGGTGAGCACAGATGATTCAGAGGAAACAATCAGTGATTCAGAGGAAAGTGAGTCGAAAACCGAACAAAAGGAAGATATTCCAGAATCAGAAAGTCAGACGAAAGAGAATGGACAAGAGTCTGAAAGTGAAACCGAAGTGATTGATGAGACAGAGGTGAAAAAAGCAGATGAAACTTTTGAGTCAGAATTAGAAGCTGCTCAGACACAGGACACTTTAGATGAGGAATCAGGTCTTGATTTACCAGAGGTATTAAAACAGGCTGGTGATCAGAGCATAGATCTACTTGAGATTGAAAATGGGGACAGTGTAGAATTTGAAGCAATTACAACTTATGCAGCTTCTAGTTCAGGAACAAAAACAGTAACTATTACAAGAGGAGACTGGTACTACTATTCTGATTATGGTCTTGGTACTTATCTGACCAGTCCTTTTTATGTGACTTACGGTGATATTAAAGCAACTGCATATTGCGTGCAGCCATCGAAAGCAAGTCCTGGTTCTGGAACATACTCAATCACAAAGCTAAGTGATGGAAAGAATCTGGCAAAGGTTTGTTATTATGCAACAAAGGCTTCAGGCGAGGATGGATTCTTTGCTGAAAAGTATCCAGATTTTTCTGCCGGAAAGAAATTTGTTATCACGCATATAGCAGCTTCTTATGCAAATGGAAGTAGTGATGCCTTTGAAGGAACAAATAGCACAGGTATTGCATTGGCAAAAGAGTTATATAATTACTGCTTATCTATGCCTGATATTCCAGATGTTGCAATGTCTTTTTCTGATGAAGATGTAAAAGCGTATTTGGATGGCAATTCACAGAGAACAAAGACAGTTAAGTTTAAAGCAGATGCGGCGCAGACAATTACTATGAAATTGCCAAAGGGAGTGCAGCTTGTAAATGAAACAACAGGTAAGACTTCAAAAGCGGGTACAGATGTAGAAATTAGTGGAGGAACAAGTTTTTATCTGAAAGCACCATTGTCACAGGTAAAAGATGTAGCACAGACATTTTCATCTACCATGAAAGGGAGCATAACAAAAGATTTTTCTGCCTATAAGATTTCCACAGGTGGAACCACGCAGGATCTTGCATTTGTATTTGGTGAAGGAACCGTGGAAGAAAAATATGTTGATTTTAAAGTGACTTGGATTGATTTAGCAACTGTTCAGGTTACGAAAAAGGACAGCGAGAACGGAAATGGAATCGCAGGTGCCGTTTATGGCATCTACGCAGACAAAGGATGTAGCAATCTGATTGCACAGATGCCACCTACAAATTATCATGGTGAATCTGCATTACAGATTGAAAGAACACAGGATACAGTGTATGTAAAAGAAATTTCCGCACCAACAGGATATTTAATTGACACAAACTCTTACAATGTGAAACTGGTATCTATGGCAACTTCCAATCAGGATGTTTTACAGAAGGAAGTAAAAGGTCAGATTACAGTAAAGAAAGTCGATGTGGAAACAGGGAAGTACGAAGGACAGGGAGATGCGAAGTTAACAGGCGCAGTTTATGGACTTTATGCTCAAAATGATATCGTGCATCCAGATGGACATACCGGAGTTGTTCATAAAGCAGGGACTTTAGTAGCAGAGAAAACATTCGGAAATGAAGAAACTATTGTTTTTGATAATTTACACTTGGGCGACTATTTTGTAAAAGAAATCTCTGCACCAGAAGGGTATTTGATGGATATGCAGGAGCATCCTGTAACACTGTCTTATGAAAATGACAAGAAAGAAGTTATAACATCGACAAGAACAGTAAAAGAACAGGTTAAGAAACAGCCGTTTGAGTTAATTAAGATTAGTACAGATGGTTCGAACACAGAGGCTGTTACGGTGGAAGGTGCTGAATTTACAGTGAAACTTGCCAGTGAAGTTGCGAAGATTGGATGGGATGAAGCAAAAACCTATGATGTTCTTACTAGTGATAGGACAGGATATGCAAAATCTATTGAACTTCCATATGGGACATATACGGTAAAAGAAACGAAAACACCAGCAGATATGAATACCATTAAAGATTTTACAGTTGTTATCAATGAAGATTCCAGAGAGCCACAGTCTTGGCGAGTGTTTAATGATTCGCCATTCAAAGCATATATCCGATTGATTAAAAAGGATGCAGTCGCAGGTAGTATAGTGTTGCTGTCTGATGTATCTTTCAAGATTAAGGATATGAAAACAGGAAACTATGTGGAGCAGAAAGTCGGAAATAAGAAGATTGATACGTTTATTACAGATGAAACAGGAACGATTACAACACCATTACAATTAGCTGCAGGAGATTATGAAGTAACAGAAATAAAAGCACCATATGGATATACCATCAGAACAGAAGCTGTTCCGTTAAAAGTATCCACTGGAGGAGCAATTCAGGTAGGTACTGACGAAGATGGAGATGCTGTACTTGATGTTGTCATTGAAAATAGTCCGGTAACAGGTTCAGTCAATATCCTTAAGCATGGGGAACAGTTAAATGGACTGGAATCAGAAGGTATCGTTGCTTCCATGGTTACATTTGTCAAAGAGCTGATTGGAGCAGAGGAAAACAAGAATTTAATATTCGAGTATGAAGATGCTCCATTGGAAGGTGCAACTTTTCAGCTTGTAGTAGATGATACTATCTATACACCAGATCATCAGGTGGATGCAGATGGGAACAGATTGATTGCAAAATACAATGGCATAGAACTGAAAAAAGATGCAATTGTAGCAACGCTTACAACCGATGCAGACGGAAAAGCATCTTTAGAACAATTACCACTGGGAAAATATCATCTGGAAGAAACGATTGCAGGTGATGGCTATGTAAGAAATCCAAAGATTGATAGCTTTGAACTTACCTATGAGAATCAGGAAGTTGCTGTAGTTACTCATGAGAGTGAGTATGAGAACCAAAGAGTTCACACAAAGGTGACAGTTAATAAAACATGTGAGAAGACTAAAAACCCAGTCAAAGGAGCTGTTTATGGTATCTATAACACAGAGGATATTCAAACAAAAGCAGGTGAAGTCGTTGTGGAGAAAGATACATTGATTGAACAGCAGACAACAGATGAAAAGGGCAGTATCGCATTTGAAGCAGATTTACCACTCGGAAAATATTATGTAAAAGAACTTGAAGCAGCTCCCGGGTATTTACTGAATGAGGAGCAATATGAAGTAGATTTAACATATCAGGAGCAGGAAGTGAATGTGATTACCAGTGTTATTGCGGTAACAGATGAACCAATTACAGTTGAAATCAAAAAAACAGATATTACGACAGGTGAAGAAATTGAAGGGGCACACATGCAAGTCATTGATGCAGAAGGCAAGGTATTCGAAGAATGGGTGTCTGCGAAAGAATCTCATATCATTTATGGAATTCCAGCAGGTGATTACACATTGGTAGAGACACAGGCTCCAATCGAAGATGGATATGTTAAAGCAGTAGATGTTCCATTTACAGTTTCCGAAACGGGAGAAGTACAGCAGGTGGAAATGAAGGATGATTACACAAAAGTGGAAATCAGTAAGACGGATATTAAAGGTGAACAGGAATTACCGGGCGCAGCGCTTACGATTCTTGATGAGAATGATAAGGTCGTTGAAAGCTGGGTATCAACAGAAGAGCCACATTATATTGAAAAACTGCCAGTTGGTACTTATACACTTCGTGAGGAGTCAGCTCCTAAGGGTTACGTTATTGTAAATGATGTTACGTTCGAGGTAACAGAAACAGCAGAAATACAGAAAGTATCTATGAAGGATGATACTGCAAAGGGAAAAATTATTATCGACAAGAAAGATAAGGATTCCGAAGAACCAATTAAAGGAGTTGAATTTGAACTTCGAGATGAAAAAGGTAAAGTATTAGAAACCTTAAAGACTGATTCAGCAGGACATGCAGAAAGTGATTTATATGAAATTGCAACCTACAAAAACGGGGGATTCGATCAGCCAATCAAATACTATCTGGTAGAAACAAAAGCTGCCGGTGGATATAAGTTGGATGACACCAAATATGAAATCACATTTGAATATGTGGACGACCACACACCAGTGATTGAAGTGTTAAAAGAATTGACCAATGAAAAAACTCCTAAAAAGGATACACCACAGGAAAATTCTGATACACCATCTTCATCTTCAGGTAATCCAAAAACGGGTGACGAAACCAACCTGTGGATTCCACTTCTTGCAATGGGAATTTCAGTTGCAGGGATTGCAGGAATTCTTATCCGCAGAAAAAGAAAAACAACAAAATAGTAACTATTCACAGTATTCAAAGGGAGCCTTGTTTTAGGGCTCCCTTCAATTATGGAGGAAAATCAAATGAAGAAAGCATTTAACAATATGACAAAGGAACAGGAAAGAAAAGCTATCAGCAGAATGGTGAGCTATCAGAAACGTTATGAAAAACAGGTTGGCAGGATGAAGACCAACCGTAACCAGATTCGAAAGGGGTAATGAAATTATGATGAACAAAAAAGAATTTATGGAATATGTGAAAAATAATGTAAAGGAATACCTTCCACCGGCTTATGAAAGTGCGCAAATAGATATACAGGAAGTGACGAAGACGAATGACCAACATAAGACTGGGATTACAATTCGAAAAGAGGGTGAGACTATCACGCCTAATATTTATCTGGATTCACTTTACGATGACTACAAAAGAGGAAAAAGCATTGATTCTATTGTAGGAGAAGTGGCGGATACTCGTATTGAAACGGATAATCCAGAAATGGGAAATGTCAGAGAAACTCTCTTAAACTACGAAGAACTGAAAGAACGCCTGCAGATTAGATTGTGTGATCCTAATTTGAATAGAGAACGTTTAGAACGTGCTGTTTACTCTATGATGGGTGATTTTGCGGCTACTTATCATGTGAATCTGTTTCAGGGAGATGATGGAAATGCTTCTGTCATGGTAACACCTAGACTGATGGAGAGCTGGCAGATTACAAAAGAACAACTCCATGTAGATGCTATGATTGCGGATCGTAGTCAAGGGCCTGTTTTTCAATCTATGAGTAATGTGCTGGACAATCTGATGTCTGGAGCACCAGTTGAAAATCTTTTGGATTCAAGTATGGATTTTAATGTTGATATGATGATGCCTGCACCAATGATGGTTTTATCCAACCAGAATAAGATGTTTGGTGCAAGTATGATGATGCAACAGGATGTGATGGATCAGATTGGAGAGATGATGAAGGGTGATTATTATATTTTACCTTCATCTGTGCACGAGATTATTGTCATACCAATGAATATGGAAATGGAATTGCCGGAACTGAATGCGATGGTATCAGATATCAATGCTACAGAGGTAGAGAATGATGAGGTCCTTACGAATAAGGTTCAGGTATATGACTGTAAGGAACATGCAGTTGTGAATGCAGTAGCTTATGAAAAGGCTCATGTAAAAGAACAGGATAAGGCAGACGAAAAATCAGCAAAAAGTATTCACGAACGTCTTGGAGAAAAAGCAAGTGAAGTAAAAGAAAAAGCTGCATCAGCGATTCCGACTATGAAAAAGGAAAAGACAGCAGAAGCAGCTCTTTAAGGAAAGGAGATGAGAGCGCATGGCAAATAAAGTGATGTATGTGAAGGAGTTATCAAGACAATCAGCAAAAGATGTCACAAAGACACCAGAAAACTGGATGAATTATCTGGATACAGCTTCACGGGTATATCGTTATTCTTTCAGCGAGCAGCTTCTCATCCATGCCCAGAGACCACAGGCCACAGCCTGTGCGTCTTTGGAAATATGGAATCAGAAAATGTTTCGTTGGATTAAACGAGGTTCAAAAGGGATTGCCTTAATAGATACAAGATTTGAACGGACGAAACTTCGATATGTATTTGATATTGCTGATACATATAAGCAGAGAAATATTGGACGAGATCCGTATCTATGGAATTTACGCAGTGAGGACAGAAATACAGTTCAGGAATATGTAGAAAATCATTTTCAACTTTCAGAAGAAACAGAAAGTCTGGAAAGTGCAATTCGGCTTTTGGCGGTAGAAAGCACACAGGATAGGATAGAAGATATCTATGCAGACCTACAGTATGATGTTGCAGACAGCTTTTTAGAGGGACTGGATGAGCAGAATCTTAAGCTGGAATTACAAGAACTGCTTACAAACAGTGTTCAGTACACATTGATGAAGCGATGCGGTTTGGATACCAGTACCTATCTGGAAGCAGAGGATTTTAGAAAGGTTACAGATTTTAATCAGATTGATGTTTTGACACATCTTGGAAATGCAACTTCGGATATTAGCAGACCAATTCTTATGCAGATTGGGCGCTATCTAAAAAAGGTTCAAGAACAGGAAAAAACAGAGGAAAAATTTCTTGCAAATGAAAGAGATGTACCTTATAATGAATTTAACACGTTAATTCGTGAAAGCGATTTAAGGATAGAAGAATCTAAAGAAAGCGAGGAGATAGAAGATGAAAGAGATGGCATACATTCAGAACGGCGATTATCAGATTCCATTATTGATGATGGAAGAAGTCAAGGGGAGCATCGGGAAGTACGGCATGATGAGGAAGGATTATCTGAAGGAACACAAGAAAGCGAGATTTCAGTCCCTGATTCTTCAGGAGGAACTGGACAGTCACTTGATACAGATAGATCAGGAGACGAGAATGAAAGTGGATTCCGTGATGCAGGAATTGTTAGAGAAGAATCCGGCACCGGACAAAGAGATGGATTCAATAGCTTGGACACAGCACATGAACCATTTGAAGTTCCAGGCGGAGGAACTGGTGCTGCCAGAGATTATTTTCAACTAAGTTTTTTCCCAACTGAATTAGAACAACAAGCGGAAATCCGCTCGGTGGCAGGAGAAATTGAGACTCCTGCCGCTTTTTTTATTTCTGATGAAACGGTAGACGAAATATTACGAACTGGAAGTGGTAGAACAAATACGCAGTTTCGTATTGCTGCAAGACTGGTAAATGGCTTGAATCATGAAGAACTCACAACTTTTCTGCAATCGGAATATCGAATGGGTGGAAAAGGATTTGAACTCAAAGGAAGAAAAGTATCCATCTGGTATGATGCAGAAGGAATAAGATTTTCCAGAGGCCAGGCGGCAAGACAGCGCTATGACAGGCTTGTAACATGGTCAGAGGCGGCACAACGCATTCGTGAAATGTATGAGCAGGGAATCTATCTTCCGAATATCATTGTAACGAATGCGCTGGAACAGGAAAAACACAGGTTGGCATCTGATTTGGAACTTCATTTGCGAGATGCAGGTATATTGCTGTATGAAATGGAGCACCCATCGAGTGAGGAATGGGGAAGTGCAATATTAAAAGCAATGAATGAAGAAAATGGAGATAATCTTAGGGTAATCAAAAGTCAGCTAGAGGGCATTGAAGATGGAACGTATCTTAGCCGATGGATATATACTGCTAGAAATAATCCAGAATATCTTCGGAGCTTCAATGATCTGTTATATCGTGATTCTAATTATGTATTACAAAGCGAAGGAATCCAGATACCTCAAATTGCTTTTATTACGCAGGATGAAATTGATGAATTATTAACTCATGGAGGTATTACCCAGGGTGGTGCAAGGCGGATATTTCATTATTTCATGCAACCACATGATCGAAAAGAGAAAGCTGATTTTTTAAAAAATGAATATGGTACAGGAGGTCATTCCAGTGCCCTTGCAGGATGTTGGGATTCCCATGAGGATCATGATGCAAAAGGTCTGTTTATCAGCAAAGGAAGCATTATGAATCCAGATGTGACCATTTTGATGAAATGGAATCAGGTAGCAGAACGAGTCAGAGTGCTTGTAAGAACAGAAAACTATCTGTCTCCTGAAGAAATGGAGAAATATGAAAAGTGGCAGGAGGAACAGAAGTTTGAAGACCTACGAAAAGCACAGGAGGAGCTTGATTCTCCACAGCAAGATGAAGTTAAAGATAGTGCAGATGACAAAACAGATATAGTAACTGAAGATATTTCAGATACTGAAACGAAAGAGCAAGAGAAAGTTGAACAACAAGAAGAAAAAGAGACAGAAGCATCTGAGGAATCAGGAGAACCAGACGAATACATTCCAGTAGATGAAAGTCGATTGGTCAATGCTCCAGTAGTAGGGAATTATCATATAGATAATGAGGAACTGGGAGTAGGAACTGCCAGAGAAAAATATCAGCGAAACATAGCAGCAATAGAGACACTGCAGGTGTTGGAAAGGGAAAATCGAACAGCGACCTTGGATGAACAGGAGATACTTTCTCAGTATGTAGGATGGGGAGGAATTCCAGAAGTATTTGATGCAGAGAATCCATCCTGGCATTCAGAATACGAAAGACTGTTGGGACTTCTTTCTTCTGAAGAATATGATATGGCTAGAGCATCGGTATTAAATGCACATTATACGCAGCCAATCATCATAGAAAGCATGTATCAGGCACTCTCTAATATGGGATTTGCAAAAGGAAATATCTTAGAACCAGCAATGGGAGTCGGTAACTTCTTTGGAATGTTGCCAGAAACAATGGTAAAAAGTCATTTGTATGGTGTGGAATTGGACAGCATAAGTGGAAGGATTGCAAGCTATCTATATCCTAATGCAGATATTCAGATTAAAGGATATGAAAAAACAGAGTATCCAAATGACTTCTTCGATGTGGCTATCGGAAACGTACCTTTTGGAAATTACAAGGTAGTAGATAAGAATTATGACAGACATAACTTCTTTATTCATGACTATTTCTTAGCAAAAACCATCGATCAGCTTCGTCCCGGAGGCGTGGCTGCTTTTATTACATCAAAAGGAACGATGGATAAAGCAAGTGGAGAAGTAAGAAAATATCTTGCCCAAAGAGCAGAATTATTAGGCGCAGTTCGACTTCCTAATACAGCATTTAAGGCAAATGCTGGGACAGAAGTAACAGCAGATATTTTATTTTTCCAAAAACGAGAAAGTCTTGAATATGCCGAACCTGAGTGGGTGAATCTTGGAGAGACGGAAGATGGTCTAAAGGTAAATCAATACTTTGTCAATCATCCAAATATGGTACTTGGAGAGTTGGTGGAAGTGAGTGGACCATTTGGAATGGAGATTACCTGTAAAGAACGTAATGGGATTTCTTTGAAAGAGCAGCTTGGACAGGCAATTAGTCAAATCCATGGGGACATATCAGTAGCAGAGGATATAGATAATGAACTTGTGGATGAAATTGCTTCTTTGCCTGCAGATCCGTCTGTCCGCAATTATAGTTTTACTGTAGTAGAGGATATGGTCTACTATCGTGTGAACTCACTTATGAATCCAGTGGAATTACCTATGGCAACGACAGAGCGGGTAAAAGGCATGGTTGGGATTCGTGATTCTGTTCGTGAAGTGATTCGCCTTCAGATAGAAGAAGGTAGTGAAGAAGAAATTCTTAAGGAGCAGGAAAAACTCAATGACCTCTATGATGCATATACAGAAAAATATGGTGTGCTTGGTAATAATGCTAATAAGCGGGCATTTTCAGATGATGCAAGTTATTGTCTGCTTTGTTCTTTGGAAGTCCTAAATGAAGATGGAACATTGAAACGAAAAGCAGACATGTTCACGAAAAGAACGATAAAAAAAGCGGTGGCAGTTACCAGTGTTGATACTGCAATCGAAGCATTGACGGTATCACTAAATGAACATGCGAAAGTAGATATTCCATATATGGCAGAACTGACAGGAAAGACAGAGGAGAAAATCAAAGAGGAACTGCAAGGCGTTATCTTTCAGAATCCCGTTACGCAGGAATGGGAAAATGCAGATGAATATCTCTCAGGAAATGTGAGAGAAAAACTTCATACTGCAGAAGTGTTTGCAGAGAATCATCCAGAATATGCGGTCAATGTGCAGGCATTAAATCAAGTACAACCAAAAGATCTGGATGCATCAGAGATTGAAGTTCGACTGGGGGCAACTTGGATTGAACCAGAAATATATAAGGCATTTATGGTAGAACTGCTTCATACTCCAAGCTATTTATTGAACCGTTCTGTAGATGTGCAATACTCAAAATCTACAGGGTTATGGAATATCAAAGGAAAGAATGCAGATAGTTATAATAATGTACTTGCTACGGCAACCTTTGGAACAGGCAGGGTAAATGCATATAAGATTCTGGAAGAGTCTCTAAACTTAAAAGATGTTCGTGTATTTGACAAAGTTGAAGTCGATGGAAAAGAAACCAGAGTACTGAATAAAAAGGAAACCATGCTTGCATCCCAAAAACAGGATGCTATGAGAGAAGCATTTAAGGAATGGGTATTTAAGGACCAAAAGCGCAGAGAGCATTTGTGTGGAATCTACAATCAGACATTTAATAGTATTCGTCCTAGAGAATATGATGGTGCGCATTTAGAATTTCCTGGCATGAATCCAGAAATTAGTTTGAAACCGCATCAGAAAAATGCAGTTGCACATGTGCTTTACGGAGATAACACACTATTGGCACACTGTGTAGGAGCTGGAAAAACCTTTGAAATGGTGGCGGCAGCTATGGAAAGCAAACGTCTGGGATTGGCACAAAAGAACCTTTTTGTAGTACCAAATCATTTAACAGAGCAGTGGGGAGCAGAGTTTTTGCAGTTGTATCCTGGTGCAAATATTTTAGTAGCAACAAAGAAAGACTTTGAACCTGCCAATCGTAAAAAAATTTGCGCAAGAATTGCCATGGGTGAATACGATGGTGCAGCGACACGTTGCTGCAAATAAACTTCAATGGGGGTAAATAAGCCTCAAAGAAGGTAAAAGTAGCGGCAAGCTTAAAGCTTGCTAACTGAT
>SAAH01000086.1 GCA_009929525.1 Clostridia bacterium
AGGAGGGCATGAAGATATGAAACCTTTATTAGATGGTGCTATGGAATTACCACTGGATAAATATCGTATTCGCATTGATGAACTTGAAAAGAAAATTGAAGCTGCAAATCAGGAAAAAGATGCTCTGGCCCAGGAAAACGACTCCCTGGCTCAGGAAAAAGACTCCCTGGCTCAGGAAAAAGACTCCCTGGCTCAGGAAAACAAGCGGCTGCAGGAGCTTCTCAAACAGGCTGGCCTACATCTGTAAACAGCAGCTTTTTTAACCAGCGCAAGAACAACACTCTGACAGATCAATAATAGAATAGATAGGACATATATGGGCAGACCAATGATGGCCTGCCCATATTACATTAACCTCTATTACATATCCTCCCCACGCAAGCCACCGGTGCCGTCATGACTGCCCCATGACATTGGGGTCAGATACTCTCCGAACAGATAGTAAGTATAAGGGGTCCGAACTATAAATAACGATATTATAATTATATTCGCAACCGGATGGTGCCAACATGCTCAATTGTTCCTCTCTTTTACTGCTATTATGCCTTGACAACTATGTTCGAAGGTTCCAAAACAGATATTCATGTACGCCTGTATGGACAATTGACAAATCCACACTACTCACTATAATTAATACTATATTTATAACCGTAGTTGGCTCTTTATCTACTATTGTACTGGCACATCAAAATAGTGAGGGAATATATGATGAAAAAGAGATTTTTATTATTGTGTTTTACACTTTCTATTGCACTTACTTTTACATTTTCCAGTTGTGGTCCAAAATCAAAAGATGCGTCCGCATCTACCACATCGACAGATTCGTCATCTGATTCCGGCTCGACTCGAAAGAAACGTCTGCATTCTGACAGTGATATGGAAGATTCTTTGGCAGCCGGATCCGCCACTCCTGAGACTACACCGTCGCTTGAACCGGAAGTTACTGCAAAGCCTACATCTGAACCTTCAGAACAGGTTTCCGATCCCGGTGTTGGCCCAGTTATTATGGGTCCCGACTCGGGAGCTTCGTCTTCATCCTCAGATGCAGGTTCCGCCGGTAACGATGTGCCTGCCTCTTCGGGCAGCGAGACAGCAGTTCAAGCAGGTAGTCCAACGCAGCAGAGTTTTCGTGATAAGTTGGCTCAAATTGATGCTGTCTACTATCAGGAAGACCGTTACAATGTTTCTCAACAGGAGATGAATCAAACCTCCTATAGCGATTTCCAGATGTATGATGCTCTATTGAACGAAATTTATCAGCATCTCAAAGCAGTCCTTCCTTCCAGCCAATTTGAGACTCTTAAACAGGAAGAACGACAATGGATCAAAGACAAAGAGGTCGCAGTTGCCGCTGCCGGTGCCGAATTCACCGGTGGGACAATGCAGCCTTTGGCAGAGAATTCTGCTGCGATCAGTTGGACTCGGGACAGGATTTCTGTGTTGATAGAGATGGTACCTTAACAAATCGATCCTCCCGGAGCGTTCTTATATCATAAGTCACACCCTATGATATAAAAACATATAGGCAGGAAACGAATTTACATAATTCTCGTTTCCTGCCTATATATCTTTACATATAACCTTAGCCCAACGCCTCAACTTTCCTCTATGTTTTTGTCCAATTCCCGTATTCCTCACTCCCATTTATCTGCCCATCAATTCGTTTGCAAATTATTTTAATTTTTTCGCCATCACCTTGCAAAACACCACCGCTACCAATGTGCTCAAAGCCGTCGCCACAATCCCCGGCCCCACGATTGCCGCCGGACTCACACTTCCATATTGGCTGCGGTAGGCGATGATATTCACAGGTATCAATTGAAGGGAAGATATATTCAGCACAAGAAACGTACACATCTCATCACTTGCCATTCCAAGCGGCCGAACACGCTGCACATTTCTCTCCTCCTCCAGTCCCGCCAGTTCTTCCATCGCTTTTAACCCTGCCGGTGTAGCTGCCCACCCAAGTCCCAACACATTGGCTATGATATTCATAGCGATATGTACTCCTGCCGGATGATCCTCCGGAAGTCTGGGAAATAAAAATCTGATGATCGGTTTCATTTTCCGGACCATCACTTCAACCAGTCCCGAATTCTCCGCTATCCGCATGATCCCCACCCACAAAGCAGTCACACCTGCCATTACGATACATAGGCTGACCGCTTCCTTCGAAGAATCCAGTGCTGCCTCTGTTACTTCTTTTAGATTACCAGTTGCTGTACCGTAGACAATCCCCAATAATATCATTCCACCCCAAAGATAATTCATAAACCACATCCTATATATCTTCCTAATAAAATATGTGATTTTTCTGCTATAAAGAACGTTCTATTTCCTTCGTCTGCCTGCGGTTATTTGGGGACTATTTCAGTGATACCATGTTTGCAACTGTTCACAAGTCATTATTCCGCGAGGTGTTTTGAGCGTGCTGCATTCAAAATCCCGAGAAATACAGCATCAAACTGTGCCTTTTGCAATTTGTGCACATCATGAATCGTGTTACTGAGCATGGAGCAAACAGTACCTGTTATCTGGGGGGCAAAGACAAGCAAGATTCGCCTCCTGCCCTGTGTCAGGACTAATAATGCGGCAATAGCATAAATGTGTTGCAGATGCCCCAATTCACTTGAAATCATCGTGTTCTGCTGAGCAAAACGGAATATTTTTTTGTGTGTATATGCCCCGTCGAATCAGTATTAGCGGCGAAGATATCATTCAGAAATCCCCTACAAAAGAAAACTTTACAGTATTGTAGAAGCTTATTTCGGATGATATACTTAACAGTATCAAAGCCAACGTGCAGGTAGGGAATATCACACTGGATAGTGCTATGAAATTACCTCTGGATAAATACCGTATTCGTATTGACGAACTTAAAAAGAAAATTACAGCTGTAAATCCGGAAAAGAACTCCCTATCTCAGGAAAACAAGCAATTGCAGGCACTTATCAAACATGCCTGAGTACATCTGTAAACAACCAGTTTATAGAACAGACGAACCGGAACAATAATCGGGATTTGGAGGAGATAAAAGAGTGAGGGTCAATATTAGTAGGGAAGTAATACATACAGAATTTGAGAAGCTGCTTGAGATCATTTTTTCTTTGCCAGAGTCGGTTGAAGTGAAAGTAAGGCATATTACAGTGAGTCGTCAGCAGGACGTAGTGGAGAGGGAAACAGCCATTTGTCATATTATGGAAACTAGCTTTCATGACATCTTCAGTGATATTGATTTGCTGGTAGTAGTAAAGCGTCTGCCAAATGATGAGGCTGCTGAACCTCTTTACATGAAGCGAATTGACAGATATGGCATGACGGCAGACAGATTGCTGGGAATTGTGTTTGTCCCAGAAAGCAAGATGTACCGCATTGTACTTAAAAATGGGATTCGATATGATTTGGGGTTCGAGTTTGTGGAAGATGCGGGTGCTAAGCCACTTAGCGATGTAACTAAAATGGAAGTACAGAAGAAAAAGGACATTGAAACAATGGATTCAGAACAGGATTTGGGTACTTCTCATGAAGAAGCGACTGTTGAAGATAATCCAAACTGGTCACTTGAGAATGTGAACCGTTTCTGGTTTGTTCAGATTCAGGCACTTGGCAAACTTTATCGGGATGATTATCTGATCGGAGATCATCTTGCAAATATGAATGTCAACGAAACACTGGTACAGCAAATGGTGCTGCGGGATCTGCAATATGAGACGAATCATCATCGTTATGGTTATAAAGAAGAACTCCAATATACGACATATCAACAGAGATGCCCCTATAAAAGAGAGAGTACCACGTTTAATGGGATTGCTGCAAAGCTATATGCAGCAGCGTGTGCCTATGATGAGCTGACAAGGAAGTTCTATCCGGCATATCAAAACAGGCAGAATGATTTTTTCGCAATATGGGATGCGTACGAGTTGGGGGTTGGTAGATAGAGAAACTAAAATGTAAATCGAATTCTATGGAGGAGAAATAGATTTATGGATGGAAAATGGCTTGAATGGGCAATCGAATTACAAAGTTTAGCACAGGCGGGGCTGACATACGGAAAAGATATTTATGACAAAGAAAGATATGAGCGTATAAGGGATATTTCAGCAGAAATACTGGCATCAAAAACAGATATTCCTGTTGAAAAAGTAAAAGATTTGTTTTGCAATGAAATCGGATATCAAACGCCAAAATTGGATACAAGAGCTGCAATAATTGAAAACGAAAAAATATTGTTGGTCAGAGAAAATAATGGAAAGTGGTCATTACCTGGTGGTTGGGTTGACGTGAATGTATCTGTAAAAGATAATATCATAAAGGAAACCAAAGAAGAAGCTGGACTAGACGTAAAAGTTGACAAAATAATTGCTGTTCAAGACAGAGCGAAACACAACTCACCTGTTTATGCATATGGTGTCTGCAAAATATTTGCACTCTGCTCTGTAATTGGCGGAAAATTTGAGGATAATATAGAAACTACAGGTTTTCAATATTTTTCAGAAAATGAAATACCTGAACTTGCAACAGAAAAGAATAATGAGGAACAGATTAAGATGTGCTTTGAAGCATATCATACCAATCATTGGGAAACATTAGTCGACTAGCGCAGATTCCAGATTGCCGAGCCGGTGAACTGGATCAATAAATCGGAAGCTGATGAGGATATTCAAATCCTATTCTTGAAGGATGAAAAAATCGAATTATTTGGTAAACTTACATATTGTGATGCCTTTTATGATGAATCTGGAAATCTTTTGTAATTTCCAGTTATCAAGCAAATACTCTCTCCCCTTTCAGCATTTTTCACGTTTACTTTTCATCCCTGATTCAGTACAATAACCCTATATGAACATTTTCACTATTACATGTATAAGGGAGGCAATTATGCAATACACATTAACCGGTTCATCCTGCGACATCGCCCGGATAGACAAAGGAACCGCCATTTTATTTCAGGAGATCCACCCATGCTCCTCTATCGACCAGTTGGAGATTCAAGTCACGTTCACCGATATCGATACTCTAAGTGTGGCTAAACAAGGCGCAAAGATCCAGATCCAGTGCCGCGAGACTACCCATTATTTTCGTGGTCTTACCTGGGCACTCCATCACCTGAGGGAAGATTCCGCCAGCAAAGTGGAACACGTATATCTCCGAAAAAACGGCATGATGCTCGACTGCTCCAGAAATGCCGTATATACCGTAACTAAAGTCAAGTCCATGATACGCACCCTGGCAAAGCTTGGCATGAATGACCTGCTTCTCTATACTGAGGACACCTACGAGGTGCCGGAGGAACCGTATTTTGGAACTTACCGCGGCAGATATTCTCAAGAAGAGATCCGTCAGATTGATTCCTACGCACAGATCTTCGGTATCGAATTGATTCCCTGCATCCAGACCCTTGCCCATCTTAGAAATGCATTAAAATGGCCGCTGGGCACTGACATTCTGGATACTAATGACATTCTTATGGTAGGAAATGAGAAAGCTTACACTTTTATAGAAGAGCTTCTCTCCTCCGTAAAAGCTTCTTTTTCAACCAGGCGTGTTCATCTGGGAATGGACGAAGCCGAACAGCTGGGTCTGGGCAAATATCTGAAGAAAAATGGTTATACCAAGAGCGCCGACCTTATCAAGGAGCATTGTCAGAAAGTCATCAACATCTGTAAAAAGTTAGATCTGGAGCCGATGATCTGGAGCGATATGTGCATCACTTCGAACACTGGCGAATCCTACTATGCACCTCACAGCCTGGAAGATGCTGATACATGGGTCAAACCGGATAAAAATCTGGGGTTGGTCTATTGGGATTACTACAACGTAGACAAATCTATCTATGAAAATATGCTGAAGGTCCACGGGAAATTATCCACAAATATCATCTTCGCCGGAGGCGCCTGGATATGGAATGGAATTTCACCAAACTATTCCAAAGCATTTCGCTGTACTCTGACCGCCTTCAGTGCCTGCCATGAATATGGCATCTCTGAGGCTTTCTGTACTGCGTGGACGGACAATGGTACCGAAACACCCGTCGATGCTGTATACCCGGGGCTGGTTTTATTTGCTCACATGGGATTTCACAGAGAGCTCTCACAGGAAGACTTTGTCGAAGAATTTGAAAATGTGATTGGCGGGAAGCTGGATGATTTCTACCAGTTAGACGCATTTGATTCCTTATTTGTAGGCATGGGAAATAATACATCGACCGACAATCCGTCCAAATACCTTCTGTATCAGGATGCACTTCTTGGAATGTTCGATCATCATGTAAAAGATATTGATACAGCTTCTTATTACAGCCATCTGGCCGAAAAGCTCGAACTCTGTCAGAAAACCTCGCCGGCATATAAAGAATTATTCCGTTTCTACCAGCTTCTTGCTCTTGTATTATCGCAAAAAGCAGATCTGGGAATCAGAATAAAAAATGCCTACGATGCCAAAGACTTATCCACATTAAGCCTGATCTGTGAGGAGGTTATCCCCTCTATCACGGAAAACCTGTGGGAAATGAAGCTCCAGCGTGAACAACTCTGGCTCCGCGATGCAAAACCATTTGGTTATGAACTTCTCGACATCAAGCTTGGGGGCGTCATCACACGCCTCGAAAGCAACCGCCGTCGTATCCTCTCCTATCTGGAAGGCAACATTTCGGCACTGGAAGAACTGGAACAGGTACGGCTTCCGTACTTTACATGCAAAACCACTCTCCACCACGACCCGGAAGAATCTCTTTCCGAAAACAGATGGCACCGTATCGTAAGCGGATGCGAAATAATCGATACGATTTAAAGCCAAAACAAGAAATAACTACCCTGTAGGAAACGAAATCTCCCTATAGGCAAAAGGACGTTGGGTCTGCCGATCCCCCCACTTGTGGAATCCTGCAGACCCAACGTCCTACTTTTTATTCTAACCTTTTCTTCTATACACTTACAACAACCCCTGGTACACATCCCGTTTCGATATCCCGCGGTCTTTTGCAACCATTTTCATGGCATCTTTTCGAGTGATACCTTTATCCTCGTAGATCTTCATGTGTTCCTCAAGGCTCATGGAATCCCACTCTTTTTGCTTTTCCTCAACCATTTCCTGCCGGCTCCTACCTTCCATCACGATCACACATTCCCCTCTCGGGGCTTCCTCCTGATAGTAAGCAAGGGCATTAGATAATGTGGTTACAAATGCCGTCTCATGCTTCTTCGTAAGTTCCCGGCACACCGTCACCCTGCGTTCGCCAAGTGCTCCATAAAGCTCTTCCAACGTTCTCACCAGACGATGAGGTGCCTCATACAATATGGTGGTTCTCGTCTCTTCCTTAAGTTCCTCCAGGATTGCCTGCTTCTCCTTCTTATCCGTAGGCAAAAATGCCTCAAAGGCAAATCTTCTGGTCGACAATCCCGATATCGTAAGCGCCGTGATACAAGCCGCCGGTCCCGGAAGCGCCGTCACTTCGATCCCCGCCTCATGACACATCGCCACCAGCTCTTCTCCCGGATCTGAGATTCCCGGAGTGCCCGCATCTGTGATCAGCGCGATCTGCTGCCCCTGCTGCATGAGTTCCACCAAATATCTTCCTTTATCTATCTTATTATATTCATGATAACTGGTCATCGGAGTTTTTATCTCAAAATGATTCAACAGCTTGATACTATTTCTCGTATCCTCCGCAGCTATCACATCCACTTCCTTCAGTATCCGAAGCACACGAAATGTGATATCCTCCAGATTTCCTATCGGCGTGGCACACAAATACAACTTTCCGCTCATACCGTTCTCCTTCTTTTTCTGTCATCTCACTTTATCCGACACCCGACTCCGCATGTCCACCTTCAGGCTCTGCCTGTTCACCATCCGGCTGCAGCTACCTGCCATCCCCATAGATTTCCCGGATCTCCTGCGTATAAACCCCGGGTTCATCATACACGATCAGCGGCTTCTCCACCGTGATCCTTGAATTTCCACCCAGCAGTCCTTCGATCAATACCATATTCGGTTCCTTATCCACATAAGGATACACCAGCCGCATACGTTTCGGCTCCAGCTTATACTTCATCATCACATTCATGATCTCCGCCAGGCGAAATGGTCTATGTACCATATAAAATCTTCCTCTCGGTTTCAGCACTGCTGCTACCTGGGAAACCACATCTTCCAGCGTGCAAAGCACTTCATGGCGGGCGATCGCCTTCGGAAGATGAGGATTCGTAAGCCCATGCTGCCCCGTCATATACGGTGGATTACATGTCACCACAGAAAAAGAAGCCCTGCCGAATATGGCAGCAGCTTCCTTGATATCCCCTGTCCGAATCTCGACGGTATCTTTCAGATGATTATAAGCCACACTGCGTCCCGCCATCTCGGCACTGCGTTCCTGTATCTCCAGCCCGGTAAAATGCTCCCCCTGCGTCTTCGCTTTCAGAAGAATCGGGATGATCCCCGTACCAGTCCCCAGATCCAACGCATTTTCTCCCGGCTTCACCTTAGCAAATCCCGAAAGGAGCACCGCATCAATGCCGTAACAAAAATCCTGCGTATTCTGAATGATATGATATCCATTTTGCAGATCATCCAGACGCTCATTTTCTTTCAATTCTATCATCATCTCAGAATGGTCCCTTTCATGCAGCCAGACAGCCCTCGAAGTCTTACACTCCCCATGCCGCCTGTCGCTTCTCACATTCACATTCTATTTTTCAAGTTTTTCCAGCTCTTTAAGTTCTTCCTTCGAAAGCTTTACTTTTTCTTTCTTATGTTTCGGTTTAAACTTAAGTTCTTCTACCTTGTACTCGCGGATTTCTTTTTCATCGTTGACTTCCACGATAACCTTTACCTGCTGACGCAGAACGCTCACACTCTGCACTTCGCCCTTTAATCCATCAATCGTCATGACCGCATCACCAGTATTTGGCAGTTTTTTATTCAGGTACTCGTAAGTCTCCTGCTCATTTTTCAGACAGCACATCAGTCTGCCGCACACACCAGAGATCTTCGTTGGATTCAGCGACAGATTCTGCTCCTTCGCCATCTTAATAGATACCGGTGCAAATTCTGACAGATACGTATGACAGCAAAGTGGTCTTCCACAGATACCCATACCTCCAAGAAGCTTTGTCTCATCTCTCACACCGATCTGACGAAGTTCGATCCTTGTCTTAAATACAGATGCCAGATCCTTAACCAATTCCCTGAAATCAATTCTTCCATCCGCAGTAAAATAAAACAGAACTTTATTATTATCAAATGTGTACTCCACATCGATCAACTTCATATCCAGTTCGTGTGCACGGATCTTCTTTACACAGATCTGGTACGCTTCCTTCTCTTTTTTCCGATTGGTTTCCTCTTTCGTATCATCCTTCGGTGTTGCGATACGGATCACATCCTTCAGCGGCTGGATCACTTCCTTGTCCTCAACTTCTTTCGGACCTAAAACCACTGTACCGTACTCGATACCTCGGGCAGTTTCCACGATCACATGGTCTCCCGGTTCCATCTGAAAATTCTTTGGGTTGAAATAATATATTTTGCCTACGTTCCGAAACCGGACTCCAATAATTTTTATCATTCTAATTCTCCCTGATTGTGAGGAACAGCAATTCCATGACAAGATCAAAGTTAACATTTGAATGCAAACGTTCTTTGGCCTTCTCCACAGCATCTATGATAGCCTCTAGGCCCTCATAAGAACTTTTCCTTGCCCGTTCCTTTATATAATTTAACTGGTCTTTGAACACCAGTCCGTCTATGTCCTTTGTTGCCTTAAAAAATAGTACATCCCTGAACCACAAAGTAAACAAGTCCAGATATTCATATATATTCTGCTTTTCCGCTGACAGTTCCTTTATCATCTCCACCAGTTCATACAGTTCCAGATCATTGGACTTTTTCAAAAGTCTCAATGCCTGTCCGGTCAGATCGTCAAATTCCTCCGAACCCGCTATCTGCTTTGCTTTCCCGATATTCCCCTGAGAAAATGATGCATCCACCTGTGCCTGATAATCCGGCAGATGAAGCTTCTCCATCAGGTACTCCTTCACCATACTCTCCTTGACAGGTCGAAGGCTCAGTTTCACGCACCTGGAGGTGATCGTCGGAAGAAAAGCATCCATATTGCTTGTAAGCAGCATGATGATCGCATACGCCGGCGGTTCCTCTATAGTTTTCAGAAGAGCATTCTGCGCCTGAAGCGTCAGCTTCTCAGCCTCATTGAGGATGTAGATCTTATAAGAACTGCAGTAAGGCTTGATCGCCACATCATCGATCAGCTGCGTCCTGATATCCTCGATACCTATGGAATTCGGTTTTTCATGGGTAATATTGATGATATCCGGATGATTCTTGCTCATGGCTCTCTTACAGGAGCTGCATTCCAGACAAGGATCAATCCCCTTCTTCTCACACTGAAGCGTCATGGCAAATGTAGTCGCCAGCAATTTTTTACCAGAACCCGTCTCACCTGCAAATATATACGCATGAGAAACTTTGCCTAATTCAATCGCGTTCTGCAAATGCTTTATTATTTCTTTGTGACCAACTATCTCATGAAAGCCTGGCATACTACCACCTCCTGTTTTCTTATCATATTGTATTATTATAGCATATTTTTCAAGTAGTTTTCAATGTTTGACATGCAAGTAGCAAAATCTGTATTTTGAAATCTCTGCTTTATCCCGGCATTTTCTATATTGCACTCGCTAAAGTCCTGGCTGTCCGCTAAAAATCTGCGGCACATCTCCTCATACTTCGGTGTTTCCTGGGTCTCCTCCCGGGCGATCGCACGTTTGAGCCGTTCCCCGTCTTCCACCTCTATATAGATCGGACAGAGCACTTCTTCACCATAATATTTCCTTAGTTTCTGATAAGATTCCAACGTTCCGATCCCAAGATAATCGTACTTATCCAGCTGCATATTTGCAGCTGTAAAATATCTCCACAACCCATAGACTGTTTCGTACCCTCTGTCCTCGATGATCTTCCCGTTTGCCTTTAACCGCTGAAACTCTTCCTCATCCACAAAAAAATATTCCTGCCCATCTTTTTCTCCATCTCTTATCGGCCTTGTCGTATAGATAACAAGCCTTTTAAGTGGAAAATGCTGATCCTCCAGCAATTTTTGATATATGCTGTCTTTTCCCGAAGCACTTTTTCCCATGATATAGAATAGTTTTCCCATTTTTTCACAATCTCTTCCTACTATATTTGTCTCATACTATCACACCTTTATGTTTTTTTCAATTTTTCTTCAGGAATCGTTTAAAAAGATGGCTGCCCATATTACCCGGACAGCCATCTCCTATATTTCAAACCATTCAAACCTGCAACTGCAAACTCTTATTCCTGCCCCGCTGCCTTAAAGCCAGCGATGTACATGCCTTTTCTATAATTTTTCACAGTGATCTTCAACCCGTCCTCCGATACATCATTTTCAATGATCAGTTCCGGATTCAAAGGCACTACCGCCCCTGCTACTTTTGGCACACAGATAGTACTTTCGCCTTCTGCCAGTCCATCAATAAACAGATACAGATCTTTATCCTTTTTTGTGTAATGAAATTCTAATCCATCTTCCTGCATAACGGATGTACGCCGGCTGCATCTTGTCTTATAGATGCCCTCGCCGTTGATCTCCAGCCATTTTCCCAGTGTCAGAAGTCTCTTTACCTGTTCTTGCGGTATCGTTCCGTCTGCTTTTGGTCCGATATTCAAAAGGAGATTTCCATTATTTGCCACTGTGGACACCAGAAGATTAATCAATTTCGGAAGGCTGATCAACTGATCGTCGCCCTCATTTTCATTATATCCAAAGGACAGCCCCATGCCGCGGCACATTTCCCACTTCTCTTCTCTGCTGCTTTCGCCTGCACGGTATTCCTTTGTAGCAAAATCCTGATAAAGACCATTAAAACGGTCATCCACTACGCCCTCTTCAACGGTATTGTAATAATGCGCCAGGAAATATGGCATCATGTGTTCACTTTGTTTTGGCCAGCCAATATCATTCCACATAACAGATGGATGATACTTATCTACCAGTTCCATCATCTGTTTGTAAGAATAGTCTGCATACTCAAAAGTCGGGCAGGCATTTCCAAAGTTATTCTCTTCCGTGAAGATCGGATCATTGGCAAACTGCCAGTCGATCAGGCCTGAATAATATAACCCCATCCGAAGCCCTGCCTTTTTCACAGCATCTGTGAGTTCTCCTGTGATATCCTTCTGCGGTCCCATCACTTTTGAATTAAAATCAGTGTGATCACTTGGAAATAGACAGAATCCATCATGATGCTTTGTGGTGAGGACAACGTATTGAGCTCCCGCTTTCTTAAAGATATCTGCCCACTGATCAGGATTCCAGTTCTCTGCTTTCCACATCGGGATAAAATCTTCGTATTTGAAATCTTTCCCGTATTTTTCTATATGGTGCTCATACGATGGACCCCGACCCACATTGATAGAGTTATAATACCACTCTGCATACGGGTTGTTGCAGAACCAATTTTCATCAGCATCTACCTCACCCAGTTCCCATGTACGCGGTGCAAAAGCCGGAACTGAATAAATTCCCCAGTGGATAAATATGCCAAACTTACAATCTTCATACCATTCCGGTACCTGATGTTCCTTTACAGATTCCCAGGTTCCCGTATACTTTTTCCCCATACCTTATATACCTCCATTAACCTTTAACCGCACCTGCTGTCATACCTGCGATAACCCATTTTTGTGCAAATACATACACGATGATGACCGGCAAAGATACCAGCACTACATCGGCACATACCAGATTCCAGCTTCGGCTGAACTGTCCATAAAAATTGTATACAGACAACGGCAGCGTCCACTTGGAAGAAGAATTCAGCAAATACAATGGTATCTGCAGTTCGTTCCACACCCACATAAAGTTTAGCACACCTGTGGTTGCCAGTACAGGCTTTAATAACGGTACAATAACTTTCATAAAAAGTCTTCCGCCGATAGCGCCGTCCATAACTGCAGCCTCATCAAGTTCCCTCGGGATCCCCTTGATAAATCCGCTGATCATCATGGTAGAAAACGGCATATAAAGTGATGCATATACAAAACACAAGCTAGTCCTTGAACCATACATTCCTATCGATTGCAGCAGCTGGATCGTTGGCAGCGCGGCAAATGGTGCAATGATCCCCAGCGTGATGATCTTATAGCTGACACGCATCGGGCCTGTGTCTCGGCGTACGATAACAAAACTGAAAAATGCCGAAAGAGCAACGATCAAAGCCACTGAGATAAATGAGATAAATACACTGTTACCCAAAGACTGTACAAAATCCTTCTGAAGAACAGTAATGTAATTATCAATATGCCACTCTGATGGCAGCGATATATTCAGATAAGCTGCCTCGCCTTTACTTTTAAAGGATGTTATGATGACCATCAGCATAGGGTAGATCGTCACAATACTACAAATCCATAAGATAACTTCTAATAATCTGTTTGTCCATCTGATTTTTTTATTCATACTATATCACTGTCTCCCATCTCGAGCTAAACTTCTGATATCCAAAGGAAATGATGATCAGAATAAGCGTGAATACAAGGTTAACAGCTACAGACTGAGCATATCTTCCTGCTGACATCTCGTTCATCATCAGCGTTCCAAAACTCTCGGTCGCACTTCCAGGGCCACCGCCCGTCATAACATAGATAAGGTCGAACATTTTCAGACCATAGATCAAGCTGAATAAAATATTTACGTTTACGGTCGGCATGATGAGCGGCAATGTGATATTTTTAAACAACTGCCATTCGGACGCTCCGTCAAGCTTTCCTGCCTCCACATAATCTGCTGAGACAGACTGCATACCAGCCAGCGTGATAATGATCGCATAACCTACATTTCTCCATACCTCTGCAAAACAAATCGCAAAAACTGCTGTCCATCTTGAACCCAGCCACTGCACATTTGCCAAGCCAAATACATTCAGTATATTATTCAACGTACCATGTCTCGTCTGGAATACGGCACTGAAGATCAGTCCTACTACCAACGCTGAGAAAATGGATGGAATAAAGTAAACGGTACGAAGTGCTGTTCTTGACTTGATCTCTCTGTTCAGAATATATGCAAATACAAATCCAAGCAGTGTTACCAGTACCGTTTTTACACCCGCATAGATAAGCGTATTCACAAATGCGGTCGGTACTTTTGAACTTTGTATAGCGGCAATTATATTCTCAAATCCTACAAACTTTAGATTTTCTGTTCTCGCTGCGCTCCAGTTGGTAAATGCGTAATAATATCCTGCAGTAGACGGAATAATGAAGAATATAATAAACACAATTGCTGGTATTGCGGCGAGATAAAGCGGATATATTTTTTTCCGGTTCATATTTACCTCCTAAATAGTTTCAGGTTCGAGTTTTACTCAAACCTGAAACCCAACACACAATATGTTATGCGCCGCCAACTACTGCTCAAAAGACTCCAGCGTAGCTACACGATCATCATCGATCAACTTGATACAAGCTTCCACAGTGATATCACCTGACATCAGCTGAAGCAGAGATTTTCCACCTTCATTCTGGCTGTAGCCAATGATCTTAGGCTGTGCAGATGAAGCACGGATCAGAGAATCAACGCTGTCTTTATTTCCCTCATACTGGGAAGAATTCACATTTGTTGTCTCCTGTTTGAATACTGCTGCAGTTGCAACGCCGTCAAATGCCTGGTTATAATTTTCAGGATCTGCCATGAAGTTGATAAATTCTTTTGCTGTCTCTACATTTGATCCATTCTTATTTGCCATCATAAGGTTAACGTTGCCACCTTCATATGTACCTTCGTCAGCTGTTCCCATGAATACCGGCATGATACCAAAGTCGTCGCCTACATAATCATAAGACTCACTGTCATAATCTGTGTCAAACCATGTATCCCAGCAGAACATCATAGCTGCTTCGCCTGTTCCCAGTACTTCACTGGTGTAATCCCATGTATCAGAAGCAAAATTCTTTCCAAAATATCCTTTTTCTGCTGCCATCTGGAACCATTCGCACATAGCTGTGAATTCCGGAATATCCTGATAATGCATCTCATTTGCATTCAGCTTATCAATGTAATCTGGATGAGCTTCCATAACAGGATCAAGTGCAAACTGATACAGGATCGGCCATGCATCTGCTGCTGCAAGGTAAATAGGCTGAACATCATTTTCAAGTAACGTGTCACATGCTGCGTCAAATTCTGCCTGAGTCGTTGGAACTTCGATTCCCAGTTCTTCAAAGATCTTCATATTATAGAAGCATCCTGAGTTTGATGCCTCCCAGAACGGAAGTCCGATGATCTTATCATTATAAGTTGCCTGTGGAAGTACAGAATCCTGAATGTCGGATACCCACTCTGCATCTGTCCAGTCTACAAAGTTTTCTTCCGGATTAAAGTTCTTCAGGTTACTGTTTCCAAAATGGATGTACAGATCCGGGATATCGCCTGTCGTAAATTTTGTCAGTGCGATAGTCTCTGCATTGTCTGTATCAAGTCCCTGCTGATCGATCTTATTTCCGCTGGACTCTTCCCACAGGGAAATGATCTTCTGCATGTACGGTTTTGCCAGGTCATCGGCATTGCCATACAAAGTAAGTGTTACACCGTCTCCAGAAGCTGTATCCTCGGTCTCCTCAGCAGGCTCCTTGGTGTCCTCAGGCATGTCTTCAGCTGCTGTATCTTCCGTTCCAGAGTCAGCTGTTGTTCCTCCTGTTGGATCTCCTCCTCCACAGCCTGCCAGTGCAGCTATAGTCATCGCTCCTGTCAACAATAATGCAATTCTTCTTTTCATTTCTTGTGCCCTCCTTTAAAAGCATTTTCTCGGTTTTCGTGAGTTCATTATATAAAATTACACCTTTTTAATCCATGGACATTTGGAAGTTTTGGCATGGAAATTTGTCCACTTTTTAACATTTTTTCCATATTTATGATATACTTTTAGTAATTCTAAGGGTAACTGTTCAGTATTTTTACAGTTATACCCCTGCTTCTTAGTAAACATTCACTAAAACCACACACAACCGGAGAGCCGCCTATGACAACCAGGAAACTGTCTTTTCAAAAAAAATTGTATCTCTATTTTTTCACTCTTGATCTGGTGCTTCTTGCTATCTGTTCCATAATCTTTTATTACTATACAACAAATTCTCTTAAACGGACTATGCACGACACTATCATCAGTAATACCTCCATGCTGACCAGCGACCTGGACAACCTTCTGGAAGCCGCTGACAGTTCCCTGAAAGAACTGCAGACAAACGATTCTCTGCTTTCTGAGGCAAAAAATATTTCCTATTCAAATAATAATTATTTTTCCACTCACGTACCGACAGCTTCTTCCTATAAAAGTGCTTTTCGTTCTGTTATCTATGCACAGGACCTCAAAGGATCTATCAGTTACGTGAGTAAGTATTATGACAATATCGGAGTCTCCTCCGAGTCCGGAGCCTACGATTATATCGCCAAAAGCACTCTGCGAAATCATGACGAACTCTCACAGCTTTTTTACGATACCATCTATGTCTCCTATGCTGCTCCCCACGAAGATTACTGGGGCCATAATAAAACCGTATTTTCGGTTGCCCGTGCCATGCGGGATACTTACTACCGATACGGTCTTTTTGTGATCGATTATGATATCTCTTCTCTTACGAATCTGCTCAATTACTTTGAAACTCCTCAGGATTATTCCATATCGATCCTCGATGCAGATAACAACATGGTCTACTCCAGCGACAGCGAGCTCGACCAGGATCTATTTTACTCTTGTTACAAAGATGCCATATCTGAACACAAAGATACTTTTTCTCACGACAATTTCAGTCTTTCCTGCTATGAAACTTCCGCCGTCTCTGGATGGACCTTCATCCTGACCACGAATAATTCCAGTTATCTGGACTCCATGAAGCAGCTTCTGCTTGTGAGTGCAGTGCTTTTTCTCTCCCTGTTTGCTGCCATGTCAATCTTTTTATATCTCGTTACCCGACAGCTGGCAAAGCCGATCAAACAGCTTTCTCACCAGCTGATGACTCTGGAACCAGGAAAGAATATTAATATCCAGGAAATTTCCAGCAATGACGAGATCGTAACTCTCACAAATGCCGTACAGGCCTTTCTTGCTGAGATCTACGACCAGAACCAACGTCTTACTGAGGCCCGACGGCGCACACTTCAGGCTCACTATGATGCAATGGAAGCCCAGTTGAATCCGCATTTTCTATATAATACCCTCTCTGTCATCGGCATGACCGGTCTTAGCAGCGGCAATACAGCTGTTTCCACCATGTGCAGCGAGCTGGCAAATCTTCTGCGCTATTCGCTTTCCTACACCGGACAGTCCGTACGCCTTGAACAGGAGATCGCAAATGCGGAAAGTTACCTCTACATTATGAAAATGCGCTATGAGGATGATCTCATGTATGAATGGAATCTGGACACCTCACTCAATGACCTTCGCGTCCCCAAACTGATCCTTCAGCCACTGATAGAAAATTGCTTCCAGCACGGATTTCGTCAAACAGAATATGAGATCCTTCCGCCATGGAAGATCCGGATCACTTCAAAAAAAGATGAGCAGCGCTGGTATCTGTCCATCTCCAACAACGGAGCTCTGTTTGACGTACAGAAAGCAAAACAGCTTCAGGAACGGATCCGGCAGTTCAAGCTCCCCGAATATACTGAAATATCTGATAGTTTTCTGGAACGCCAGGGATTTGGTCTTGAAAATACGATTCTTCGACTGAACATCTATTACCGCGGCGAAGAATTTTTCAATATTTCTTCCTTGGAAGACGAAAGTTCTTCTCCAGATTCTTCCGCTCTTCATTCCGAAAAAGAAGAATGGACCACCGTTACGATCGGTGGCCCACTGAAATTCGAAAAAAATATGTAGTTTACTATAAATGAGCAAATTTAAAAAAATGCACAATAAGTTCACGCTACTAACGCCAAAACATCATCAAAAAGAATGTTTCTTGCTCCGCACTGGTAG
>SAAH01000087.1 GCA_009929525.1 Clostridia bacterium
TGTTCAGAAACAGTATACACCTAAAAAGGCGTGATGTCTTTATTTTTAGGCAATTTAAAGTAACTTTGGTAAAATTTCAGATTTGCTCATTTATAGTAACTTATATGACAACTTCTATCTTTTATTAAATGATCAATTCTTTCAGATGTATCCCTGTGTTTCCCATCTGTACCAATTATATCCCCAGGATTTTCTTCACAACACCCGGCATCTCATCAACCTCTGCAACGGTATTATGACGTACTTCAGCTTCTCTTATCTCTTCGATAGCATTGGGTACAGCCACACCTGAAATAGCTGATAACTCATCAACCAGTTCAAAATCTCCCATAGCCGCGTACTTATCTGCATCGATAGCTTCCATAACACTTCTTGTGAACTTATATGGGCTTGCAGTCGAAGCAATCACAGCTTTCTTCAGATCTTTTGTCTTAGCTGTATACTTCTTATAAACAGATGCAGCTACTGCCGTATGTGTATCTATTACATAGCCGCATTCATCATAGATTCTTCTTATCGTAGAAGCAGTCTCATCTTCATTAGAATAATTGCCATAGAAATCTGCAAGCTGAACTTTCATCTCTTCTGTAATCTCATATTTACCCTCACTTGCAAGCGCATTCATCATCTCTTTATTCTTCTCGGAATCATTTCCTGCGATTCTGTATATCAGACGCTCCAGATTACTGGAAATAAGAATATCCATGGATGGAGAAGTTGTCAGGATAAAATCTCTGTTCCTGTCATATTCACCCGTAGTAAAGAAATCATACAGTACTTTATTATCATTAGATGCACAGATCAGTTTATCAATCGGAAGCCCCATATTCTTAGCATAATATGCTGCCAATATATTTCCAAAATTGCCAGTAGGTACAACCACATTAATTTCTTCATTTTCAGCCAGCTGGCCATTTTTATACAGACTTGCATACGCATATACATAATACACGATCTGTGGGACCAGACGGCCAATATTGATAGAATTTGCTGATGAAAACTGATATCCAGCCTGTGCAAGTTCTTCTTTCATCGCATCATCATTAAAAATCCTCTTCACACCTGTCTGTGCATCATCAAAGTTACCATAGATAGCCACAACATGTGTGTTTTTCCCTTTCTGGGTAACCATCTGTTTTTCCTGGATCGGGCTCACGCCGTCCTTAGGATAAAAGACAATGATCTTAGTTCCAGGTACATCCTGAAAGCCTGCCATTGCTGCTTTTCCAGTATCTCCGGATGTTGCGGTCAAGATCACGATATCATTTTTAACATCATTCTTCTTTGCAGCTGTTGTAAGAAGGTATGGCAGTATAGAAAGCGCCATGTCTTTAAATGCAATCGTTGAACCATGGAATAGTTCAAGAAAATACGCCCCGTCAGCCTTTACAAGCGGTGCGATCTCCTCGGTATCAAACTTTTTATCATAAG
This sequence comes from Clostridia bacterium, assembly GCA_009929525.1. Classification (GTDB taxonomy): domain Bacteria; phylum Bacillota; class Clostridia; order Lachnospirales; family Lachnospiraceae; genus Oliverpabstia. Next base: position 1,432 of record SAAH01000087.1, read on the forward strand.
CAGATGCAATACAATATTTTAATTCTTCTTCAGAAAAATCAGTCAGGAAACGGCTCATAACTTCGTACGCTACTTCTTGATATGTCATAGAAGATAATTCTTTCATCGGAATATCCAGTGTGGGAATCTGGCTTGGTACGTAAAGTCCTCCATCCTCGGATAATCCTTTCAAAATAGCCTTCGATGCGGTTACAACACTGTCATTGTCTCTGGTACTTCTATATAATACATCCATCCTGTATACACTCCTTAACTCACTTTTATGTAGTAAATCGCTACAGTTTCTGATTATATCACAGGTCCATTTTTATGGCAATCCAAAACTTTCTCATTTATCACTTAAATTATGGGATTTATGCATAAAAACTATGCTCTCCATGTTTAAACAAAAAAGTCAGATTCTTATCAAACCAATCTATATTGCTCTCATCCGCCTGTTTTTTAGCGACAAAATAAAGTGCTCCTTTTGAAAGATCTTCTCCATCGATAGCCCTGTTAACCGCCTCTCTCGTTGTATCCGAAATCGTTACCGTATGGATTCTTCCATCTGCTGTCGGTGAAAACTGCGGGCTTCCACCTGAACGTTCCCAGATAACCGATGTTACATCACTTGGGAAATGTTCGTTGGACACACGATTCAAGATAACATTTGCTACCATGATACGTCCTTCCACATCTTCTCCTCCGGATTCTGCCTCCACAATTGCCAATAAATTTTCATAATCACGATCCGACATTCTTGTGGTCTCGGCAAGCTCCCATGACTGATTATCCAATTCTTCGACGGTTGTCACCAAACGCGATCCCACTTCCAATCGTGAGATCACTTCTGACGTTATCATTCTTTGACCAACCAATACGATCTCACAGCTTGTTCCAACTGCACGATAACTTTTCGTGAGTCCTTTAGTTGATAATACCCCATCGATAACCCCTGCATATCCACAGGGGATCTGCCTGGCAGGATCTGGATCATCATCTGGTGAATCTTCCTTTTCCTGCAAACGATCTGTTCCCTGTTCTGTTGTCACAGATTCCTGTGCCTGGTTTTTGTCACCCGCTGTATATTTCACAGACATCGCTATTCCCACTCCGGCAAGAACAACTGCTGCTCCTGCTGCCGCTGCGATACATGCACGACGATGTTCTTTTACCGTACGGGATGCAAGAGCCCGAAGAGAATTCATCATTTTCTTTAGTTTTTCCATCTCTGTTCCTTTTCCTGACTGCCGTTCATACTTTCGTAATATTTTCTATAATCAAAATTATAGAGAGTTCGTTATTCAAAGTCAATAGCACCAACGGATTTTTGGCTTATTTTACGAATTTTCTCCCACTTTTTCATGTATTTTTACCGTTTTTTGATGTTGGATTTCCCACTTGTCATCACATTTCCTACGTTTTCATGTCATTTTTTTATATTTTTGTGTATTCACTGTACTGTAAAACACTAAAAAAGCAGCTAAATTCCATATATTTTTATATGAATTCTAGCTGCTTTTTAATATTTAATAGCTTTATGCTGTTTTTTATCGATTATTGATAGCTGTTACCAATGCATCAATAGATGCTTTAATGATATCCGTATCAATTCCTGCACCCCATGAAAGAGATCCATCTGGCTTACGGATTCCCACATAGGAGATTGCTCTTGAACTTGAGCTCTGTTCCAATGCATGTTCTTGATAAGTAGCCAGCTCATACTGCAGATTATATGCTTTTTTGAGAGCATTGCTGACTGCATCCAGACGTCCATTTCCAGTTGCTTCTGTTGTGATCACACGGCCATTACAAGATGACGTAACCTGTGTGGTGATATGTCCATTCTGCTGGAAATGTACCTTCTGTACACTATATGGCTTTTTAACATTTTCAAAGGTTTCCACAAACAGTTCAAATATCTGCTCTGGAAGCAGTTCCTTATGCGTATGGTCTGATACGCCTTTTGCAGCATATCCCATTGCTTCGCGCATCTTAGCCGGCAGATTCAAACCATATTTTGTCTCCAGGATATAACCAACACCACCTTTTCCAGACTGGCTGTTGATCCGGATAACATCTGCATCATAGTTTCTTCCCACATCTGTTGGATCGATCGGAAGATATGGAACAGTCCAGTGGTTAGGATCCTTCTCGGATATCCACTTCATGCCTTTTGCAATTGCATCCTGATGAGAACCTGAGAATGCTGCAAATACCAATGCACCACTGTATGGGCTTCTCTCATCAACCTTCATACCTGTATACTTTTCATATTTTTCACAAATATCCGGCATATCAGAAAGATCAAGCTCAGGATCCACACCCTGTGCATACATATTCATCGCCAGTGTGATAATATCTACATTTCCAGTACGCTCTCCATTTCCAAATAAAGTACCTTCGATACGATCAGCACCTGCCAGTAAGCCAAGTTCTGAATCAGCAACACCGCATCCTCTGTCATTATGAGGATGAAGAGAAACGATCACATTTTCTCTATATCTCATATTTTCGCACATATACTCAATCTGGCTGGCATATACATGCGGCATAGAATGTTCTACTGTTACAGGCAGATTGATGATGGCTTTTTTATCCGGTGTTGGTTTCCATACATCAAGTACTGCATTACATACCTCCAAAGCATACTCCGGCTCTGTACCGGTAAAGCTTTCCGGACTGTACTCGAAGAGGAAATTACCTTCTGTCTCATCGGCAAGTGTTTTCAGCAATGTGGCACCTTCCACCGCAATGTTTAAAATCTCTTCTTTAGACTTTCTGAATACCTGCTCTCTCTGACTTACCGAAGTAGAGTTATATACATGGATGATTGCTCTTGGTGCACCTTTTACAGCTTCAAATGTTTTTCTGATAATATGCTCTCTTGCCTGAGTGAGTACCTGGATCGTAACATCTTCCGGAATCAGATCCTGTTCGATCAAAGTCCTCAGGAATTCATATTCTGTTTCTGACGCTGCCGGAAAGCCTACTTCGATCTCCTTAAACCCTATCTTTACAAGAAGTTTAAAGAAATCAACCTTCTGCTGCAGACTCATAGGAATGACCAATGCCTGATTTCCATCGCGAAGATCAACACTGCACCAGATCGGTGCCTTTTCAACATACTCTTTCTGAGCCCATTTCATGCAGCTTACCGGCGGCATAAAATACTGTCTTACATACTTTTTGTGATTCATCATAATACAATGTCCTCCTTTTATTTACCAATACTAGTATCAAACAAAGCGTGTGCTTTAGTAAGTAACTTCCCTTTCCCAGCATACGAAAAAGCCCTTCGCTCTTATATTATTAAGAGACGAAGGACTATATTATCCTACGCGGTACCACTCTTTTTCATGAATCTCTTCATGCACTCTGTCAGATACGGGCCAACACCTTATATCCTCCCCCATGATAACGGTAGGGTACTCCGTCTGCGCCTACTAAATAGATATATCTTTCAGGCAGCTGCTCCGAGGGCAGTTCCAAATGCTTCTTCTGCTGTTTCACACCATCCAACAGCTCTCTGAATTCCGTCACATCTGTACTATTCCTCATCAACGCTTTTTTATATACTTGACACTTTACCATGAATCCCCTGAAGTGTCAATCTTTTTTTATCTTGAAAGCAGATAAGACTCCCACCTCTATAGGTGCTAAGTAAACAACAAACTATTCTTGGTGGGAGTCCAATCTTCTTCCAAGATAAAGCCTCCGGCGGATTGCAGTGCGGCTCAGATGTATTATGTCAGCATAGCTGACGAGCCGTCTACGTTTCACTTCGGTCGTTGCTTAACAAGTGCCACCGCACTTAGCAACGCAGCAAGTACGCTGAAGCGTACTTGAATGGGATTACAGGAAATCGGGGCAACAGGATTTGAACCTGCGACCTCACGGCCCCCAGCCGTGCGCGCTACCAAGCTACGCCATACCCCGGTGAGAGCTATTATAACAAAGTTCTCACAAGTTGTAAAGACAGAAATCTGGAATCTATTTTAAGGATTTTTGTCCTCTCCTAAGGTAATCCTCCTCCACGTTCTTTTTCCATCCTTTATCGAGTTTTGCATGTTTTCTAAGGCTGGTGATTGCCATACTCATTGCCTCATAATTCGCCTCTACACCTGCTTGATCCGGCATATAGTTTGTGGCATGATCCGGTGCGATCCCATATACACCCGCCGTTTTTACAGCATCGATATTTGCTCCAAGGAAAAGGAATTCCCACTGATATTTTTCTTTTTGCTTCTTTATCATATGCTGTATAGTCTCCAGGGTATACTCCCTGCTGGCATTTTCATACCCGTCTGTAGTAATGACAAAAATGACTTTATCCGCTTTTTCTTCTTCCTTTGCAAACCTCTGTTTGTTGATCATATGCATCATTGATTTTCCTATTGCATCATACAATGCTGTACAACCCCGCACATAATATTCTCTTCCTGTCATAGGTTTTATTTTTTTGATATCAACCTGATCATGTAATACTTCCACCTGATCATCAAATAATACTGTGGTGATGTGGGCCTTTCCAGATGCCTTTTTCTGCTTCTTTATCATGGAGTTAAAACCTCCGATCGTGTCTTTCTCCAATCCATTCATAGACCCGCTTCTGTCCAATATAAATACAACCTCTGTCAAATCTTTTTTCATTATAAAAGCCTCCTTTAAAATTATCCTTTGTTTTCTGTTAAACAAAGAATACACTTTTTACAGAGGCTTTTGGTCGCAAAAAAAGCGACAAATTTAACTCCCCAGCAGTGGCTGGTCAAAACAGAATAGCGTTTCATTTATTGTCATGATGTCATACTCCCGCCGTTCAATAAAGTATCTTATAATAACATCAAACTTCGAGCTCATCGACAATGCATAACCTGCCGTCTTTAAAATATCAATAGTTTCATCCAGCGATAATTCCAACGATATCGAAAGTGCCAAAACAGTCGTCTTCTTCGGATGATAATCGGGCGTGCTGCGAATCTTTGAAAATAATTTGCGATCTATATTGGCCCGCTTATATACTTCCACATCACTCCTGCCTTTCTCGTCTATCATCCGAAATAGCATATCTGAAAAGGTCTCATCCATGTGTCTCAGCAGTTCTTCAAGCTTTCGTTCCTTCTTAATCGACCCTTCGTTCATCAAAGGAGAAGCATCTTCAATCCGCGGTTCTGATGATGCCTTCGGATATAATTGAATAAATTCCGCACTTTCGCGTCTTCGATATTTCTGGAAATCTGCATTTCCAGATTTTTCATAATTCAGATCTATATAATGGCTGATATTATCAAAAAGCTTTTCACTTAGCCTGACTGTCTTTTTATCATATACTACCAGAAAAATCTGCATCTCATTTTTCATCAGAAATTGTTTGATTGCAGAAACCGCAATATGTAAAGCCTTTTCCTTTGGGTAACCATACGATCCTGCTGAAATGACAGGGATTGCAATTGATTTCAATCTCTTTTTCTTTGCCTGCTCAAGTGCACTGATATATGCCATGTGCAGATATTCGGCCTCCTGATGTCTGCCATCCTGCCAGACAGGACCTACCGTATGGATCACGTATTTTGCAGGAAGTCCAAATCCTTTTGTTATAACTGCACACCCGACATAGCAAGGAGATTTTTTCTCGCATGCATGCCGCATTTTTTCTTCTCCAGCTGCCTTAAAAATCGCACCGCAAACACCATCTCCCATAAGCAGCTTAGAATTGGCTGCATTGACGATGGCCTCTGTATTCATCTTTGTTATATCATTATGTACAATCTGTAACGGCATATATGCTCCCTACTTTCACAATTGTATCCTTGCAGGCATCCCCTGCCTTCATAGCTGTTATTTTACACATGGATCCTATACATTGTTTTCATTTAATATATTCCCTATGGTTTCATACATGAGCTGGGGCTCTATCGGTTTCGCAAGATGTGCATTCATTCCCGCATCAAGTGAAGCTTTTACATCCTCGTCAAAAGCGTTCGCTGTCATTGCAATGATAGCTACTTCTCCTGCATCTTTTCTATCCAGTGCTCTTATTTTTCTAGTTGCTCCTAAACCGTCCAAAACCGGCATACGAATATCCATCAAGATCAGATCATAATAGTTTTTCTCTGAGGCTTCAAACATATTCACTGCCTGAGCTCCATCTACAGCTTCCTCTACAAGGACTCCTTTCTTTTCCAAAAGTTTTCTTGCAATCTGTCTATTCAGCTTACGATCATCCACCAGCAAGACCCTCCGGTTGTTGAGGTCATACTTTTTGATATCTTGTTTAGGTATTTTATTTTCCTTCACATATCTGTATTGATATGGAAAACTAAAAGAAAATGTGGATCCTTCTCCCAATTTGCTTTTTACCTCGATATTTCCGCCCATAGCCGTCAATATCTGCTTTACAAGGGCAAGTCCAAGCCCTGTTCCCTGGACCATGTCCGAAAATGGATTCTGCTCCTGCTCGAATGGTCTAAATATTCTAGTCAGGAATTCTTCACTCATTCCACATCCTGTATCGGATATCGTGATCCTGTCTATACTAACACGATCGTCATGACTTATATTTTTAATCTCCATCCTGACAGTTCCACCTGGAGGTGTAAACTTCATGGCATTATTCAGCAGATTCATATGGACCTGCTGCACACGAAGTGCATCTACATAATATTCTACTTCATTGATTCTCTTTGCTTCAGGATATATGAAATGGATTCTTTTTCTTATCATCTCCGGTTTGAGCATATCTACACAGGAGCAAAACACCTCATTTGCAGGGATCCATGCCGGGTGCAGTTCGAACTTACCGCTCTCGATCCTGCTCATATCCAGAATATCATTGATGATCCCCAGCAGATATCGGCTGGATGAATCTATTTTTTCCAGATATTCATCCTTTTCCTGCATTTGTATGCTGTCTTTTGCAAGTTGTGTCATTCCCAATATCGCATTCATGGGGGTTCGTATCTCATGACTCATCTGTGACAAGAATACGGTCTTTGACTTATTGGCATACTCTGCTTCCGCTAAAGCCTTTTTTAGTTCTTCCTGTTTTCTCTGTTCTTCCTGCATCAGGAGCGTCACATCAATCTGATTCCACAAGCAAATATTTCCTTCTTTATCATATCTGACATATCTGACCTTCTTTATGCGCTCCTCGCCATTTTTTATCATCCTAAAATTAAATTCATAGGAATCCATCTTCTGAAGTTTTTCTCTGATATTCTCAATGCAGGCTTTCTTATAATACTCTTCTTTCTCTTCCTCTACGACCGCATTTTTCACAAGCCGCAGCAAAGATTTTGTATAGTCTTCTTCCACATAGTCTGAGCCTGTTACATTATAACTGTTTTTTCCAAACAACATAATGGCGCTGTTATCATGAAAATTCACACTACCCAACAGATCATAGTCATCATTTACTGCAAAATCCATCATGATTTCCATCGTTTTTTGCCTGTTGATATCATAGCAATAGTCGAAAAGAAGGATATCTGTCCCATCCGGTTCACGCATCATATGATACATAGACCGAACCCATATCACCTTTCCACCAGGCATCTTTCTCCGATAATCGATCAGAACTTCGTTTTCACCCTCTTCATATTTTTTAAGCAGAGCAGTTCTGTCATGAATCGCAAGGTATTTTTCCTTTTGATCCACATTATCTATATCTTTAGCAATATTCTCACCGAGTATCTCAAATGATATATCTTTCATATCACCAAATATCGCATTTTTACCTGCATATTCAAGGGTTTCATTTCTGGATAAATTAAAGAGTGCATGCGCCAGAAGATTTTCATCACTAAGAAGTCCTCTTTTCTTTTCCACTTCATACTTTTCTTCCAGACTTTTGATATCATCGATGATCCTTGCTATACCGATCATCCTGCATTCACTGCCGTTCTCATCTGTTATCCTTTTCAAAAGAAATCTGACCCAATGAGATGTACCATCTTTAACGTAAATGCGGCAATCAAAACATTCCTGACGTTCTCCCTGCTGGACATTTTTAATCCTTGCCAAAAATTGAGCATGATATGACGGATCAATAATCTCACTTCTTAGCCATCTTTTCAAGAAATGATTGATCTTATGCGGCAAATGATACTCCTTTTGTACCCGCTTCCCAACATATCCAATATCATTTTCCCAATCATGGACCCAGTACCATATCTCTGCCGCTTCTGCCGCAGTTTCCAGCGATTGTTCACTTTCTCTAAGTCTGCGCTCGATTTTCTTATCACTGCTGATATCTGTATAGATCACATATACATATTGTGTGCCGTCCTCCTGAGGAATGGATTTGCCCTGTACATTGACCCAGATATATGATTTACTTTTCTCGTTCAGCGAGCGGTAAGTATAATTCAGTTTATGTGTGGCCTTCAAAGCATTCAAAACCGCGGTTTGAAGTCCTTGCAGATCTTCCGGATGCACATGAGTAAAATCAATCCCGTTCGTTCCCTCCAACACAGCCTTTGCATCCGTCCCCAACATCTGTGAGTACTGGTCACTTACCACGATAGGTTCCAGACGTATCCCATTCCACCGATAAAAGCACACAGCGCCCGGAACATTGTGGATCACTCTCGATAACTGTTCCTGCATCTGCATCTGCCTTGTGATGTCAAAATATATAACATACATTTTATCCGGACCGTCCGCATCTGCTGCATAGTTAACCTTAAGGGAAACCCACAAACTATTCCCGCTAAGCGTTTTTCCCTTAAAACTGATTTCTCCATCCTGCTTCTTATCAAGTACCGTTCCAAAAAAACTTTTCACACGAAGCTTATATTCCTCGCATATACCGAACAAGTTGTCCGACACAAATGCACGGGTCAATTCCTCTCGTGTTCCCTCACACATCCTGCAATACCCTTCATTCAAATACTGTATCTCCAAATGCTTTTCTGCATCTACAGTATAAATACAAATCCCACAGAATATATTTCCCAGAAGTACCTCCAGTTCTTTATTCACATTTTTCTCCTTTTCAAGTACATAAATTCAAGCCAAAAACATTGATTCAAAATAGCCTCCGAACAGTACGCAAAATCTCCACATATCATTTTATGTAACTTGATTTTATTACGATTGTCTAATAAAATCAATGGGTTACAAAAAAGAAAGTCCCTGAACTATCTCTGGGACTTTCTTTTCATAATATTCTCATCTTACAATATCTTAATCCTTATGCTTCTTTGCTATTGATATAATTTACCAGACCTTCCGCTTTGATGATCTTTTGCATAAACTCTGGAAATGCCTGTCCTTTAAACTCGGTTCCCTTGGTTTTGTTATATATCATACCACTGTCAAAGTCTACTTCAACTTCATCGCCTGCTTCTATCCCCTGTGCTGCTTCCGCACATTCAATAATCGGAAGACCTATATTGATAGAATTGCGGTAAAAAATTCTTGCAAATGTCTCTGCAATAACACAGCTTACACCTGCTGCTTTGATCGCGATCGGTGCATGTTCTCTGGAAGAACCACAACCGAAGTTTTTATTTGCCACAATAATATCACCCTTTTTAACCTGATGAATAAATTCTTTGTCAATATCTTCCATGCAGTGAGTAGCCAGTTCTGCCGGATCAGAAGAGTTCAGATAACGTGCAGGGATAATAACATCTGTGTCAACATTGTCTCCATATTTAAATACTTTTCCTTCTGCTTTCATGATCAATCCTCCTATAATCCCAAATCTTCTGGTGAAGAGATTTTTCCAGTTACTGCACTTGCTGCTGCTACTGCCGGACTTGCCAGATAGATTTCTGAATCCACATGTCCCATACGACCGACAAAGTTACGGTTTGTCGTAGATACACAGCGCTCATACTCTGCAAGGATGCCCATATAACCGCCCAGACATGGTCCACATGTAGGTGTACTCACAACAGCACCCGCCTCGATAAATATTTTCAAAAGACCTTCTTCCATTGCCTGAAGATAAATATTCTGAGTAGCCGGGATCACGATACAACGGATACCTTTTTTTACCTTATGATCAGCAAGGATCTCTGCTGCGATACGCAGATCGTCAATTCTGCCATTTGTGCAGGAACCGATAACTACCTGATCGATCTTGATTTCTTCTTTGATCTCATCAATTGTCTTTGTATTTTCAGGAAGATGAGGAAATGCGATCGTTGGACGAAGATTGCTAAGATCGATCGTATACTCTTCATCATATACAGCATCCTCATCCGCTTCATATACTTTCCACTCACGTTTTGAATGTTCTTTCATATATGCCATAGCCATATCATCCACTGGGAAGATGCCATTCTTTCCACCAGCCTCAATAGCCATATTGGCGATCGTAAATCTGTCATCCATGGAAAGATTACGGATTCCATCTCCCACAAATTCCATAGATTTGTACAATGCCCCGTCAACACCGATCATACCGATGATATGTAAAATCACATCTTTGCCGCCAACCCATTTTGCAGGTTTTCCTACAATATTAAACTTGATGGCTGATGGAACCTTAAACCATGCTTTTCCGGTTGCCATGCCCGCTGCCATATCTGTACTTCCCACTCCTGTGGAAAACGCACCCAGAGCGCCATAAGTACAGGTATGTGAATCTGCTCCGATAATCACATCACCTGCAACTGTCAAACCTTTTTCTGGAAGAAGTGCATGCTCGATTCCCATCTCTCCCACATCAAAATAATTCGTGATATCATGTTTACAGGCAAATTCTCTTACACACTTGCAGTGCTGAGCAGACTTGATATCTTTATTCGGAATAAAATGATCCATTACCAACGCTACTTTATCTTTATCAAATACCGTATTTACTGTCATCTTATCCATCTCATGAATAGCAACCGGTGATGTAATATCATTTCCCAAAACCAGATCCAGATTCGCTTCGATCAGCTGTCCGGCTTCTACTTTATCCAAACCTGCAGCTGCAGCCAGGATTTTCTGTGTCATTGTCATTCCCATCTTTTTGTTCCTCCTATTATTTTCTGTTTGCTATTGTATCACATCATTTGTTATAATACTAATACATATAAAATATATTTGATATAACTCTAAGTTATATCTATTTGAAAAGGAGTTTTATCTTATGGAGCAGAATCTCTCACTTTATTACATATTCCACACGGTTGCCAGGAAAGGAAATATCTCCGGTGCTGCCAAAGAGCTTTTCATAAGCCAGCCTGCGATAAGCAAATCCATCCGCAAACTGGAAGAAAATCTGGGTACTGTTTTATTCAAGAGAAGTTCCCGTGGTGTTACACTCACCTCAGAAGGTGAACTCCTCTATCGGCATACCACAGAGGCTTTCACCTCTCTTCAAATCGGCGAAGAAACACTTGCGCGCCATCAGGCCCTTGGTATCGCACAGCTTCGTATAGGCGTCAGCACGACTCTTTGCAAGTATATTCTTCTGACCCACCTGAAACATTTTATCGAGTCCTACCCCCATGTGAGGGTCTCCATCTCCTGCCAGTCTACTTATCAGACATTGGCACTGTTGGAAGAAAATAAAATAGATATCGGTCTTGTCGGGGAGCCTTCCTTACAAAAAAATGTGTACTTTCAGCCCCTATCCCACATACAGGATATCTTTGTTACAACAAAATCCTATCTGGACCATCTGCGGCTGCGTTCGGATAATAATGATGTGCTCCAAAGTGCAACCTTCATGATGCTGGATGAGGAAAATATCACTCGCCAGTATGTAAATCGTGTATTTCTCGAATCTGGCACGGTGCTTCCTCATATCCTGGAAGTAACCACCATGGATCTCCTGATTGAATTTTCCAAGATTGGTCTGGGCGTTGCCTGTGTCATCCAGGAATTTGTCCAGTCAGAGCTTGACAGCGGCGAACTTATCGAATTTCCTCTTAATATCTCTTTTCAACCTCGCCAGATAGGATTTGCCTGTCGAAAAGATGAGCAGATGTCCGTTGTCATACAAAATTTCCTGCATTCTGTTCAATCATTTTAAAATTGTTTTTATCAACCATCAAAAAACGCGTGAAGCAAATGCTCCACGCGTTTTTTTGATGCTATATCCAACTATAATTAGTTGTTGATCAGTTTTTCTTCGCCATTCCAGCTGTACAGTTTACGAACTTCTTTTCCTGTAACTTCTGCCGGATGCTCTGCAGCCAGTTTACGCATAGCTTTGAAGTGAACCTGACGACCTGCTGGAGACATATCCAGAAGGAATTCTTTTGCGAATGTTCCGTCCTGAATATCTGTAAGGATCTTCTTCATAGATTTCTTTGTCTCGTCTGTGATGATCTTAGGTCCAGTGATATAATCACCATACTCAGCTGTGTTAGAGATAGAATATCTCATTCCTTCAAATCCTGACTGGTAGATCAGATCTACGATCAGTTTCATCTCATGGATACACTCAAAGTAAGCATTTCTTGGGTCATAACCTGCTTCAACCAGTGTCTCATAACCAGCCTGCATAAGTGCACAAACACCACCACAAAGAACTGCCTGCTCACCGAACAAGTCTGTTTCTGTCTCTGTACGGAATGTAGTCTCAAGAACACCTGCTCTTGCTCCACCGATTGCCAGAGAGTAAGCCAGTGCTTTATCCAGAGCTTTTCCTGTAGCATCCTGCTCTACAGCTACCAGACAAGGAACACCTTTACCTACCTGATACTCACTTCTTACTGTATGTCCAGGTCCTTTAGGTGCGATCATAGTAACATCAACATCTGCTGGTGGTTTGATACATCCAAAATGAATGTTGAAACCATGAGCGAACATCAGCATATTTCCTGCTTCCAGGTTTGGCTCGATGTCTTTTTTGTACATATCAGCCTGCAGTTCATCGTTGATAAGGATCATGATGATATCTGCTCTTTTTGCTGCTTCTGCTGCAGTATATACTTCAAATCCCTGTGCTTCTGCTTTTGCCCAGGATTTGCTGCCTTCATAAAGTCCGATGATAACATTGCATCCTGATTCTTTTGCGTTCAGGGCATGTGCATGTCCCTGACTGCCGTAACCGATAACTGCAATTGTTTTTCCTTCCAATAAAGCCAGGTTACAATCTTCCTGATAATAAATTTTGTTAGCCATTTCGTTAACTCCTCCTAAGTTATGTATTAAAATTTCTATGGTTAGGGGGTATATTCCCCTCTAGCACGCTTTTGTCAATATGTACTCTTATAAAAAGAGAACATAATCTGCGCCTCTGGATAATCCAGAAACTCCTGTTCTTGCAATCTCCAAAATCTCATTGCCATCGCCGAGCAGATCAATAAATGCTTCCAGCTTTGACTTTGAACCAGTAAGTTCAAGGACCATTGAATCAACTGATACATCCACAACTTTTGCACGGAATATATCTGCAATAGAAATTACATTCTGACGATTCAGTTTTGATACGCGAACTTTGATCAATATCAGTTCACGGATAACACTTGCATCTGGCTCAAGAATCTTGATATCTCTTACATCCACCAGTTTATTTACCTGCTTGGTGATCTGATCAAGAACCTGATCATCTCCGCTGCATACGACAGTCATACGAGAATACTTTGGATCGCCAGTCACCCCAACTGTTAAACTGTCAATATTGTAGTCTCTGCGACTAAAAAGCCCAGCTACGCGGCTAAGTACACCTGCTGTATTATCTACTAAAATAGATAAAATTCTCTGTTTCATATAAAAACCCACTTTCTCTTAGTAATGTGTCAAACAGCTTTGACACCAATTCTATCAACTCTCGCTTTCTTTGTCAACATTAAGTTGGATGTTATTATAACACATGATTCTAAAAAAATCTCGTGTTTCTAACGAAATTATGATATACTATTGCCGGAAAGTTGATTTTTTAGTGCTGTGAAGCCAGAAAGTCAAACTGTGATCAAGCATTTAGGAGGTTATTATGTACTGCAGCAGCTGCGGAGCTCAATTAAAAGATACCGATGCCCGATGTCCTTATTGCGGAACGATCAATCCCATAGGGGCCGAGGCTGAATATATGGATAAACTCGAGGATATCCGGGAAGATACCGAACATCTTGCTGATATCCCTCCGGAAGAATATACACGTTCCTTAAAAACCCAAAGTCACTTTGCACTAAAGATTGCATTGATCGTTGTGGGAATCTGCATTTTTATTTTTCTTTTATTCACTGGGATTCGGCTTATTGGTGAACATAGCGAAAAAAAGCAAATACGCCAGGAAATTGCTTTTGAAAAAGAATATCTTCCAAAATTAAATGAAATTTATGCATTGGGGGATGACGACAAAACATTGGAATATCTTAATGAATTATATGAGATGGATGGTTCTACTGCTCTTGGCAATTGGAAACACAGCACTTATTTCTATTATTATTCTCTATATCTCGATGTATTACATTTACGTGAAATGTTTAAGGATGGCACATATGAAGAGCCTGACCTGCGCAATGGATTTTTCTCAGGTCTCACTTTATACTTTGATGAAATATTTTATATGGAATATGAAAATCTTACCGCCGAAGAGTTAAGCAAGGTTGAGTCGTTTAAAAAAGAAAGTATGGAGATGTTCACCCAGGATATGGGATATACGGAAGAAGAAATATCAGATGTATATCAAAGTCTTCTGGATGATGATTTTATCAGTTATAAGTTGTTTGAAGATTACATAGAGGAAAATAAAGATAGGTTTTTGTAACTATTCAGTAGGTAGTATCCCGCGAGGGTACTGAACAGATACGTTTTTTAGGAAAAGGAGGTCACAAAATGAAATGCCCTTATTGCGGTTCACCGCTTGGTCTTGAGGATGAGTTTTGTTCCTTCTGCGGTCAGCCAAATACTCTGGCCCAGAAACATCAAAAAGACATGCAGCACTATAGGACAGAATATGATCAGACAAAGCAGGATGTCTACACCAAAACCCGCCGTTTTACCAGCCTGACCGTTCCCATCATTATTTTATTTGTATTATTTATATTAAATATTGCCGCTATCATCTTCAAGGCTTCCGCTTGGGAAATCGGTGAAAATATAGAAGTTTCTAAAATCATGGAACACGAGGATGAACACAGAAAGAATCTCGAACAATTCATCAATGCCAGTGACTATTACGGATTTTCAAATTATTTTAGCAATAATTCGTTGTATCTGGCGGATTCCTTCGATGAATATCAAGCCATCGACGCAGCTTCTGATTACTGCTCTTCTATCTATCAGAACCTGATGTCCAATATCTATGTACAAGATGAAAATGTAGATAAAGAATATCTCGAATCCAATATCCGTTCTCTGACGCTTAGCCTTCAAGGATTATTCAGTATAGAATCCGATTATTCTTATGCAGAAGACACCGCTCTTACTAAGGAAAAGCTCGCTGTTATTCACGATATACAGGCTCAAGGCCTTGCACTATTGGTTACCTATGCAGGGTTAACTCCCGAGGAAGCCGCACAGCTTCCGGATATGTCGATCACGAAACAAAAAGAGACTTTAGAGGGGAGGCTGATGGCTTCATGAGAAAAGGAACTCACTCTATAGCAAAATTTATTATTGGTATCTTTACCGTTATATTGACACTGCTTCTTATCATTCTTGTAGTATCCGCCGTCAACGAGATCAAAGATTTTGGTTATTACTCTGACTATTATACAGAAGAAAATTATATATCCTATACTCATCATGAAGATTATTATGAATTGCTCGGTATGACCATCCGTGATTGCCGGTTCGGCAAAAAATATTCTGACGAGGAAAAAGAATGCCGGGCTGTAGCATATTATTATCAGGCAGCATCTCTTTATAAGGCATATATGCAAAGTGACGATAAGAAAAATGCCGGCATCCAGGTGCAGCGCATGGAACAGTATGCTACGCAGACTGGAGAATATACGGATCATGTTGCTAAGATTAATGAGATTTTGGGAATTAATGAAACGGAAGGATAATCTGTAAGTAAAGGCTTTAAAGATTTGCTTTTTAGAAATATGTTTAGATATTAATCAAAGCCAGGGTAGTCGTTCAATATTTTGAACTGATCTGCCTTGGCTTTTTTATGAGGAAATTCATATTACTCTTCTCTTATTCAGACCAACTTAATAACCGCTCTCTTTCACAATCTTATCATGAAGGGCTTTACATCCCTCTTCTACATCACGATATGTAGTTTTAAAATCCCCTGTATACCATGGATCAGCAATCGCTTCGCCCTTTCGTCCGGCATGATCAAGCAGTAAACTGACTTTGTTTTCTTTGTCTTCACCGATGATTCTCTTTAAATTCCTTAGATTCTGTGCGTCCATGCAGATTAAATAGTCATATGTTTTATAATCTTGTTTGGTGACCTGTATGGCTCTCTTCCCCTCACATGAGATACCGTGTCGGGCTAATTCTTCCCTTGCGGGTGGATATACTGGATTGCCTTTTCCATTCCATATCTCTTCTGTACTGGTGGCTGCAGATGCGATGTGAAAGAGGGATTCGGTGTTTGTTTTTTTAATTAAGTCGTAACTGTTCAGTACCCCATTAGTCAAAAGTGATTTCTGGGGTACCTGCTATTGCATTTTGAATTGCTTTGTAAGCATTAATTCCATGCTTTTTTGC
>SAAH01000209.1 GCA_009929525.1 Clostridia bacterium
AGTTCTGCTCGAAATGTGGCTCCGGCGCTGTTCTCGGTGCTCGATTTTGCGGTCAGTGTGGAACAGCGCTATGAAAATAAAAGGCTAATTTGGATGTGGCTTTAGTTTTCCGTAATCAGTGTGCGTTGCTTTTTGAAATTGAATACTTCCGCGACTATTGCTTGTTCATGAATGATTCAATGAGTACAAATATCTCAAAGGTAGTCATTGACTGAAGTATATGGACGGTGTGTAACTTACATCGGTAACCTCTAAAACGAGGGGTGTGCAAAAGAGGTGCAAATTTTAACGATTTGATTTGAGCGGTGCATTTTATCAATAGTTAGTGCCTTTGCCAGGGTGGATGTGAATGAGTATCATCGCGACGGAGCTATGCGGGTGGATGGCAATTATGGGGCTGCACCTGCGTATACACCAAACAGTGCAGGAGCCTGGACGGCTCAGCCGGAAGTGATGGAACCACCTTTGGATTGTGCCGGTGCTGTGTGGACTTATGATCCGAAGGATGATCCTACGGATGACTGCTTCCGTGCAGGCGGAGATCTTTGGCGTGTATTAACAGAAGATAAAAAAGAAATATTGATCCAAAATACAGCCGGTGATATTGCACCTTGTACAGAGAATATCAAATACAGACATGCGGTACATTGTTATCTGGCGGATGCGGAATATGGAGAAGGATTTGCCAAAGCAGCAGGCCTGGATATAAATAAAGTAATAGAATTATCAAAATTAAATAATAGAGATTTGATTTCTGCCACCCTCTCTGATAAAATGTAAAATAAAAAACAGAGGTGTGTTAAAGTGAAACCACAGAGAAATACAAGGCAGCGGCAGCTTGTACTGCAAGTAGTGCAGGCGCACCACGACCATCCAAGTGCGGATCAGATTTATCTGGATGTACGGAAAATTGATGAAAAGATCAGCAGAGGGACGGTTTACCGCAATCTTCACCAGCTTTCTGTCAATGGAGATATCCTGCATGTAAGGATCCCGGGTGTGGACCGGTATGACTGCCGTATAGACTTACATTATCATCTGTTGTGTACAAGATGTGGCGCAGTATCCGATCTGGAACTGCCCTATGATGCCCGGTTAGATGAAAAGATAAAAGAAGAGACGGGATATGAAGTAGAACGTCATCGTACGATTTTTGAGGGAATCTGTCCCGAGTGTCAGTAGAGTAGGATTTTAGTAAAAGCAAAAACAGTTTCAGTCTGCCAGAGGTAAAGGCAGCACTGAAACTGTTTTTTCATATCATGGAAAAGTGCTTCCTATGATACTAAAAAGGCTTGTAAAACAAGTGGGTAAATAGTATTATTTTTATAGGTGTGATCGTGAAACTACTTTCACTTATTTGAAAAATGAAAAACTGCGTCACAGACCGGGCAGGGTTTTGCGCAGGATTTCTTTACTTGGGTTTGGCGTAGAGGGGCAGGTAAACTAACATGAAAGAGACAATAGATTTATTAAGGCAATTGATCATTTTTTATTATACGGAAAAGGATGTCAGCAAGGTATTGTCCTTGCTCTCGCAGGACATAAAATGTTTCGACATATCCAGTGAACGAAATGTGGATGGGATTGAGAATGTAGAAGCATTGTTAAATGAGGATTTTTATCAAAGCACCATGTCTTATTCGGTGGACATTTATCAGGAAGAGACGATTTTGGATGGTGCAGATCGGGGAATTGCAGCAATCTGCTTTGTGATCCACACAGAAACGGCGGAAGTTAAGTGTCGGATCATGGGTGTTTCAAAATTAGAGAATAACGAAATAAAACTGAGCGTTCTAAATACAACGCTTTTGCATCATGAGGAAAAACGTGATCTGATACAAGTGATCCTACAGGAAAATGAACTGAGATCCAGGATACAGCTTTTAGACGATACAACGGCCGGCGGGATGATGGGTGGATATCTGGAACCGGGATTTCCTTTTTACTTCATCAATAAGCGAATGCTGACTTATTTGGGTTATGATTCCGAACAGGAATTTGTGGATGATATTCAGGGAATGATCGATAACTGTATGCATCCGGATAATCGTGCTGAGGTGGGGCGTGAAGTTGAACGGCAGATTATAGAATCCGGAGAATATCAAGTCGAGTACAGGATGCGTAAAAAGGATGGCAGTTATATTTGGGTACATGATATTGGAAGAAAAATGACAGTTAGCGGAGGGCGTGAGGCTATCACGTCAGTTTGTTATGATATTACAAGAGAAAAGGAGCACATACAGCTTTTGGACAGTCTGGTGGACAATGCAAATGGTGGAGTTGCTCTTTATAAAGTGGAAGAAGACTGGCGGATGACGCCTCTATATGCCAGCGCAGGTGTTGGTGCACTGGCTGATCTGGATGAAGCTGAATATATGGAACTATGCCAGGATGATGCGATGAAATCCATTTATGAAGAAGACCGGGCAGGTGTGATGAGTGCGATCCGCGAGGCAGTCCTTAATAATAAAGTCACAACCCTGACCTATCGTGTCCCGGATAAGAACGGCGGATACATATGGATCAATGGGATGTTTTCAAAGTCTGGGGAGCAGGATGGCCGTCCGGTCATGCGTGCTGTTTATACACCATCTACCATGCAGTATGATCTGCAGTTCACTGCACTCAGCACAGATATGGTGGGTATCTACGTGGCAGATGCAGATACTGATGAACTGTATTATGCCAATGATGCATGCTTCCAGCTGCACGGTGTGGAGCGTTGTCAAATTGCGGGAAAAACATGCCATGAAGTATTTTTTGGCAGTGAGGACAAATGTGGAAACTGTTGGAAAAATGATACCAATTCAGATAGCGGCCATTTGGTCAATGCAGAAACAAAAGATGGAAAAGTTCTGTCTGTAACCATGCAGAGAAGGAGATGGAATCATAAAAATGTACTGGTTGTGCTTTCCACAGATGTTACGGAAAAGCACCAGCTGCAAAAACAGCTGACAGATGTGGTGAATCACGTACCGGCTGGAGTCTGTCTGTATCGATGGGATGGGAAAAGGATGGATCCTATCGTTATCAGTGATTATTATTCCAATTTGTTGGGAATAGACGGCAAAAAGAAGATGCAGGAGGCAAGTGGGATCAATTATGACTTTGTGCATCCGGATGACCTTCCTGGATTGCAGGAGTTTATACTGCAAAATGTGAAGGGATCAAAGAAAAATCTGGTTTACAAATATCGTATATGGAATGCCCGAAAAAATGCATATGTCTTCTTTCTGGTAAGTGCCAATACTGTGAAACAAACGGATGGATCTATACTGATCTATATGTCTTCTGCTGATATTACCAACGAGATGAAACTGCAGGAATCTCTTCAGGAAACAAAAACGGCTGTTGGCATTGCCATAAAAAATGGTGAACTGGGCTTGTGGAGCTATGATCTTGATACAAAACAGCTGGTACAGCAATATGCAGAACAGGGATCCTATGGTTATGGGATCACGGCAGATAATATTCCGGAAAGGTAACTGTTCAGAACCCCCTTGGGGAACTAATTAATTTTTGTACAAAACAGAGAATTTTTAAAACCTGTTTTGCGATATTATTTCGGTAATTGGT
>SAAH01000210.1 GCA_009929525.1 Clostridia bacterium
TGCTCATAAGCATGGAATAAATGCTTTTACAGCAATCAGAGAAGCCCTTTTAGGGAATTCCGATATCATCTTTAACTAATGGAGTTCTGAACAGTTACCATAAATTTATAATTTGTCTCATAGAGGTACCAATTGATTATTATATCTTTATGGATTTGGTCAAAGTAGAATTTGATAAGCGGAAAATGTACAAAAAGATATTTATTCCGCTTTTTATATGTACCATAGTTTTATCAAGTGCAATCTCTGCCTGCGAAAATTTAAACTTGAATTTTTTCCTTCAGATGTTTTTGCAGCTATGTTTGTTGGTGGCATTATTTCAAAATAAAATAGCCAAGAAAATTATCTATGTAGTCTTGTTTACCTTGATTGCAGTTTTGTCCGAAATGATTCTGTCATTAACCTATGGGGCATATAGCGGAGTATCGATACAGGAATTAGCAAACAATAATTATTCATGGACAATGATTACATTATGTTCTGAAATTGTGAAGTTGATCCTGGTAAAAATATGGGAACGATGTTTTGGAAGAAACAGACATGAAGCAGGTGGTAAAATATTTGGCCTGTCATTATTATTCCCGATTGTGACGGTGGTATTGACTTATGAAATGGTTGAACTTTCCGCAGAGAGTGATTTATCAGAGTATCGAAGAGTGATGGCGCTCATCATACTTATGTTCATTGCCAATGCGGTCCTTTTCTATTATGTAGAACAGATGATGGTAATGATGAATCAGCAGAAAGAATATGCATTGATGAAACAGAAGACCGAAATGGAAAGCCAATACTATAAAAGAATGGAACAGGTTAATCGGGAACAGGCGCTGTATCGTCATGATATGAAACACTATTTGGAAGCCATAGCCGGACTTGCTGAAGAAAATGATGTAGAAAAATTAAAGAAAGTCACTTGTGAATTATATGAAGGATTAAATAAAGTCGAAAGAATACATTACACAGGTAACGAGATATTCAATGTGATTCTTTGGGAAAAAACGAATCATGCATTGGAACAGAACATACAAATGGAGCTGCAAATTGAACCAGCGGTTGATACGTCCTTTATTAAAGATACTGATTTGATTGCGATGGTTGGTAATATGATCGACAATGCCATAGAAGCGACACATGAATGTGAAGCTGATCAAAAAATTTCTATTTCTCTATTTGAAACAGAAGGAAATTTTATTATCTTTCAAGTGATAAATCCGTTTAAGGAGCGGCCAGTCATAAAAAAGGGAAGATTGATCACAAGTAAGAAAGATGCCAAGAATCATGGAATGGGTGTAGAAAGTATCAGGAAGATTGCAGAGAAGTATGGAGGAATATTAGATATTGATATTGACAAAGGAATTTTTAAGGCAACATTAGGGATTGCACTGATATAGCTTTAAACGCTTGCTGTTGTATTGATTGTAAATGGAACACTTGGACTTCCACTGTGGTGTGTCATCATGAATCCAGTAGTCTTTCACGCTATAGGTCTGCTTTTGAGGGCGACAAAAAACGATATTACGACGGCAGCGTTAGAATTATTTTTCGAAAAAGGATATGAAAGCACTTCCATTCGCATGATCACTTCAAAAGTTGGTCTGGAGGTTGGTTCCTTCTATTATCACTTTGCATCCAAAGATGAAGTGATGGAAGCCGCCATTGATTTGTTTTTTTCTTCTTATGAAGAACAAATGCGTCTCATAGTGAATACAGACAGCGAAAATTCCAGGGGGATGCTTACAAGATATATCGACTACATCCATGAAGCAACGCAAGACTTTCGTACACAATATCTTAATAAGCTGCACTGGAGCATTCTTGGTGCAATCAGAGAACACACTATGCTGATTATGAAGAAATACATTCGGGAAATACTGGAACTATATGTGGAAAAAGAAATTTTCACAGCACAGGGTACAGATATAGATATCGCCATCAATCTGCTGGCATTTGGTGTAGGAGGCAGTATTCTTTATCAAAGCAGAGAAGAGTATGAACAGCAACAGCCGGATATGAAAAAGCGAATCACACAAATCCTTGGTTTACCGGATGAAGGTTGAAGGGAGGAAGAAGAATGAAGGATTTAATTGCTTATTGTGGTTTGGATTGTGAAACATGTGATGCCCGTATTGCAACACTTAATGATGATAATAAGTTGCGGGAAAAGACAGCTAAGTTGTGGAGTGAGCTAAACGGGGCAGAGATTACGGCGGAAATGATCAATTGTGTTGGATGCCGTGTGGATGGGGTGAAAACTCCGTTTTGTAACGCCATGTGTCCGATTAGAAAATGTGCTGCAAGCAAAAAAGTAAATACTTGCGGTAATTGCGAGAAAAAAGCTAAATGCGAAACACTTGGAACGGTAACTGCGAACAATGCACAGGCGTTGGAGAATTTGAAAAACAACTGATGCAATAGGAACGCTTACATCTGAAGAAGCGTATGATACTGGTCTGGAAGGGGTAACCGCACTGTAAAGGGGGACAAAACATGGCAGTTTCAAATATAAAAGCATCGTTTCCAAGGAAGGCAGAAGATGTGTGGAGTGTTGTCACTTCATTGGAAAATTATCAGTGGCGGAGTGATTTGAGCAAAATTGAAATCATAAGTGAAGATCAGTTTGTGGAATATACAAAGGATGGTTATGCTACCTCATTTACCATTACCGTTTCTAAACCATGCAAGCGCTGGGAATTTGATATGGAAAATGACAACATGAAAGGACATTGGACTGGAATTTTCACAGAAAAAGATGGGCAGACGGAGATTGATTTTACGGAAGATGTGACAGCAAAGAAGCTGATTATGAAGCCTTTTGTGAAAGCGTTCCTGAAAAAGCAACAGGCATTGTATGTTTCTGATTTGAAGAAAGCATTGCAGTAAATTCGTGAAAGTGAGGGAAAGAAGATGGCATCGAGTAAAGAATATTTGGAATTTATTTTGGGACAATTATCCGGATTAGACGACATTACATATCGTGCCATGATGGGCGAGTTTATTATCTACTATCGTGGTAAAATCATCGGCGGTATTTATGATGATCGCCTACTGGTAAAACCAGTAAAAGCCGCAATTTCTTATATGCAGGAGACTTCTTATGAAGTACCTTATGACGGAGCAAAGGAAATGTTGCTGGTAGACGAAGTTGATGATAAAGAATATCTGACGGGGTTATTTGATGTCATGTATGATGAATTGCCGGCACCAAAGCCACGCAAATCTCAGAATCGTGCTGAGCGAAAGTGATAGGTGAGTGAATGGGAAAACTATTATCAGAAATGACAGTAGATGAATTGTGGGAGTTATTTCCCATCATTCTCTCTGAACATAAAGCATATTGGAATGATTGGTATGTAGAAGAAGAGAATCGAATGCTAGAGAATACGAAGTATTAAAATTTTCGCTATGGAAAAAGTATGAGCATAATAGAGACGCTTATACTGATGCTAAAAGCGAATTTGTTGAAAACTACACGATGGTTGTTTGTGCTAATCTAAATATAGGTCAGATGGTTCATTGAAAACTAGGTCACTTTCCACCCAAGACATGCTATCCTATCAGTATCACACTGAGAGGAG
>SAAH01000211.1 GCA_009929525.1 Clostridia bacterium
TGATAAAAAAGATCCATAAGCGCGTGAAAGAAGTCAAGTCCAGTGAAGAGATGGGAGTGAAGTATATGCAGGCGTGGGAAGAAAAGGCGTATGAGCGTGAAGAAGGCCGGGAGGAAGGCCGTACAGAGGGAGAAATGAATAAGATCCTCCAACAAATTTATAAAAAAATGGCTAAGGGCATGTCAGCGGAGTTGATCGCAGAGCATATAGAAGAACCGGTAGAAATGGTAGAGAAAATATGTAAAGCGATACAGGAAAACCCGGAGATGGGTGTGGATGAGATAAGGCTGCAGGTAATGGATATATTTGAGTAATGGAAACAAATGAAATATTAAAATAAGTTGGTAAAGTGAACTGAAGTTAATAGTAAAAAACAGAACCTTAATTCAAAGAGGTTCTGTTTTTTTGCGTAAAAAAGGAACAATGATTCATCCAATGCGAACTGTGGTTAGTCACCCGGTGTTAACATGTTGAAAAATTCTTATCTGGAAGTCATGGATGGATGGATGGAGCCAGGTGCAGGATAATGCGACTGCAGTCTTAGTCACAGACAAGAATCTTTCACGTGAGGGACGAAATGTGCTGCATATGACATCTACGCAAAAACATGGGAAAGCAGGTATCAGGCAGACTGTATCTTTGCAGGCAGGAAAAACATATGTATTCTCTGCTTATATAAAAGCTGCAGAGGCAGTCATGAAGCAGGGAAAATGCAGTGCAGATATTAAAGTTGTGACAACAGCAGGCAATACTTTGCATTCGGAAGACAGCGATTATTATGAGACAGAAGATGGTTGGTATCGTCTGATAACCTCTATTACGATTCCTGAGGGAACAGCAATCAAACAGAGTGATGTATATGTAGGAATTAACGGAGCAGCAGATGTATACTGTGACTGCCTCCAGATGGAAGAGTCCTCAGCAGCAAGCCGTTATAATCTGATAGACAACGGCGACTTCAGACGAGGCGAAGAGAGCTTTACAAAGTCTGGGACAAATGTATATGACCGTGCGGTGGATATCAAAGAGAATACGGCATTGGAAGTGACCTTCCGAAGAGGAATCGTAAGCGATCCGGAAGTGTACTTGCGTTCAGGACCAGGAACAAACAACAGCATCGTATCCAGTGCACTGAAGGGCACTCATGTGGCAGCTATCGGGGAAGGAAAAGATGTTAATGGCACAGTCTGGTATTATACCTATGTAGTAAAAGATAATCAGGTTTATACGGGGTATATGATCTCACAGTTTATAGATTTCAGCAGCAATCTGGCATGGAGGGCCCGGACAGGAGTAGTAGACACTGCTTCACTGAATCTAAGGAAAGGACCGGGAACAGAATATGGTGTGGTGGCTTCCTTTAACAGAAACAGCACTGTACATATCATGGATTATGCCAATTCATCTACAGGACAGATCTGGTCACTGGTATATGTGGAATCCGGTGGTGCCAGATATGCAGGATATATACTCAGTGATTATCTCTATAAAGGTGCAATGGAAACACAGTATGATGACGCACAGGCAAATACCTTGGACTCTCATGCATTCCATATGACAGGAAATCCTGCAGGTGTTAAGAAGCTGACTCAGACACTGAATGTATCTGGAAAAGCTGGGGATGTATATATGGGCAATCTGTGGGGAACTGGATTCCCGGCGGCCCCAAAAGATAACAGAGCCTATGGATTGGAAGTGGAATTTGCAGCAGCAGATGGAACGAAAGAAACGTATACAAGTAATTTCAAGGCAGACACTTTCTGCTGGCAGTTCCTGAATGATGTATTTATCCCGAAAAAAGATTACACACAGATCAAGGTAAGCTGTGTCTATAGCTACAATGTCAATACAGTGGCATTTGACGGGCTTGCTCTTTACAGGGAGGATTTTGCAGAAAGCTATACCTATGATGACAAAGGAAATATCATAAGTGTACAGGATAATGCAAAGAAAAAAAGCAGCTTTGAGTATGACAGCAGCAATAACATGAATAAGCTGGTGGATGCAAAAGGAAACAGTTTTGTATATACCTATGATGCAAGCCATAATGTGACAGGTGCAGTATCTGCGGCGAATGTAAAGTATACATTTAGCTATGACAGCCATGGGAACCCAACCCAGAGCAAGATTGTCAATCCTGCCAATGCCAGCGAGTTTATCTCATCATCGGCGGCTTATACAGCGGATGGAAATTATGTTGCTTCTGTGAGCGATCCTTTAGGAAACAGCAATACCTATGATTATGATACGACAAAGGGAACTCTCTCAGAGAGCAGTGACGGTATGAAATATTCCACTCATTATACATATGATGATAGAGGCGCGCTGACCAGTACGTCGAAAGACTGTACGAAAGGATTTGTAGATGATACAGCAGAAGTATCTTATGAGTATGAAAATGATAGTTTAAAACATATCAATCACAATGGATTCCAGTATACTTTTGAAGAGGATGGATTTGGCAACAGCACCAATATTTTTGTAGGGAACAAACGCCTGATACATCAGGAATATGAAGGCAACAATGGCAATCTTTCGTCAGAGCAGTATGCCAACGGTTACACATACCTGTACAAATACGACAGAATGGATCGGGTTACTCAGATAAATATGAAGGATCCTGCCGGAAACGAATATGTTCTGTACCGTTATGAGTATGATAAGGATGGAAATCTGGCAACAGAATATGATATCAGAGAAGATATCGGCAGAGAAACCATCGTAACCAGATATTTCTATGATATGTCTGGAAGAATGGTATATCTGCGAAATGATCGGGATGAGGATTACCGCTATGTCTATGATCTGAATGACAACCTTGTGAAAGCAATGCAGGGAAATGGATATCGTTTCCTTCAAAGCGAGTACGGGTATGATAAGGACAACCGGGAAATCACATCCAAAACAGCAAATAAGACCTATACTACCACATATGATGCTTTGGGAAGAGTTGCCAGCAAAGCATGGAATACAGCAAATGGATTTGTTACCCAGTATACCTATCAGGATGGAGCAAATGGAAGCAAGACCAGTCAGATATCCAAGATAAGCAATAAAGGAAAAGATATATCTTACAAGTATGACAAGAATGGAAATATCACTGAGATAAGCAGTGAAGAGGGAAAGATAACGTATCTGTATGATGAACTGGGACAGCTTGTCAGAGAGGACAACGGTGTCCTGAATCAGACAATCGGATACGTCTATGATCTTGGAGGTAATCTGTACAGAAAGAAAATCTATGATTATCTTCCGGGAAAAGATTTATATTTTCCAACGGAAGTACAGCCGAAAAGCGAGATCACCTATGCATATGATAATCAGTGGAAAGATCAGCTGATCTCTTATAATGGCACAGCCATCACCTATGATGCCAGTGGAAATCCGCTGCAGTACCGGGGCATGACCTTCGGCTGGAAGAATGAAAATGAGTTATCCAGCGTTACAAAAGGAGACACCAGTGTCACTTACCGTTACAACAAAGATGGTGTCAGAAACAGAAAGTATCTTGCTGATGGAACCATCGTATATCAGTTACAGGGGAATGCCGTCG
>SAAH01000088.1 GCA_009929525.1 Clostridia bacterium
CACAATACTGTCTTTTCATTTTTTTCAAAAATAGGACAGATTGGTACTTTAGAAGAAGTTATCTCTTTTGAAATTACATTTTGCGGAAACTCAAGGAAACAATACAAAGATTCGGTAAAATGTTTGTAAGAATCGAAAGAAATCACGAATGGAAAGAGGATAAAGAATGAAAGGAAAAGTGGCATTGCACAATTTGGGATGCAAAGTGAACGCTTATGAGACAGAAGCGATGCAGCAGATGCTTGAAGCAGCTGGGTATGAGATCGTACCATTTGCTCCCGGAGCGGATATTTATGTGATCAATACCTGCACAGTCACCAATATTGCTGATCGTAAGTCGCGCCAGATGCTGCACAAGGCAAAGAAGATGAACCCGGAGGCTATCGTTGTGGCGGCAGGATGCTATGTGCAGACAGATGCAAAAAAAGCCGCACAGGATGCGTCTATAGATCTGATAATTGGTAATAATAAAAAACAGGAGCTTGTCGCTGTACTTGAACAGTATCAAAAAGACAAGACAAAGAAACAGGAAATGGCAGATATCGATCATACCAAAGAATATGAACGCCTCAGGATCGATCGGACAGAGGAACATACGAGAGCATATATAAAGGTACAGGACGGCTGTAATCAATTTTGTACGTATTGCATGATCCCTTATGCCAGAGGGCGGGTCAGAAGCCGGAAAATCGAGGATGTAGTGGATGAAGTGGTCAAATTGTCCCAGTCGGGCTGCCAGGAAGTAGTCCTTACAGGGATACATCTGACTTCCTATGGAGTAGAAAGGCCGGAAGATGGTGAGAACCTGTTGAAACTGATCCAGGCTGTTCATGGAGTGGATGGAATTGCAAGAATAAGACTGGGTTCGTTGGAACCGGGGATCATAACAGAAGAGTTTGCAAGGACTGTATCTGGGCTGCCCAAGTTTTGTCCTCATTTTCATCTGTCACTGCAGAGTGGATGTACAGAGACATTAAAGCGGATGAACAGGCGCTATACCGCAGAGGAATACGCAAGGCACTGTCAGATCCTTAGAAAATATTTTGACGCACCAGCTCTTACAACAGATGTGATCACTGGATTTCCGGGAGAGACCAGGGAAGAGTTTGAACAGTCAAAGAAATTTATAGAAGAGATAGGATTCTATGAGACCCATGTATTCCCATATTCGAAGCGGGAAGGCACAAAGGCTGCAAGTATGCCGGATCAGCTTACTGAACAGGTGAAAAAAGAAAGATGCCGTCAGCTGATCGAGATAGGAAAAAGACATAAAATCTCTTATATGGATCAATTTTTAGGACAGGAGAAAGAGGTTTTATTTGAAACGCAACAGGAAATCGAAGGAATCAGCTATTGGACAGGGTACACGATGGAATACCTGAAAGTAGGGATAAAATCTGAGGAAAACCTGGAGAATAAACGGATTAATGTGAAGCTGGATAGGATTTGTCAGAGCGAAATCCTTTTAGGACATGGAAAATTCAGTAAATTGTTATAATTTATTCATTGAATTTTTGTGCGTTATGTATTAGAATAGAATAGATATCAAGTATAGTCAAGGACGTGAAAATATGGCAAATTTAAGTAATACACAGTATTTTAAAGTGAAAACCGAGCCGGAGGTCCAGGTAAAAGAAGTTCTGGACGTAGTATATACAGCAATGGAAGAAAAAGGATATAATCCTGTGAATCAGATTGTAGGGTATATTATGTCTGGAGATCCTACTTACATTACCAGCTACAAAGGCGCTAGAGGTATGATCATGAAAGTAGAACGGGATGAACTGGTTGAAGAACTCCTGAAGGAATATATTAAAAATAAATCCTGGGAGAATCATTGATGAGAATAATGGGTCTGGATTATGGATCAAAGACAGTGGGGGTCGCTGTCAGTGATCCGCTCGGGCTTACTGCTCAGGGCGTTGAGATTGTCCGCAGAAAAACGGAGAATAAGATGCGTCAGACTCTGGCAAGGATAGAGGAACTGATCGAGCAGTATCAAGTAGAAAAAATCGTGCTGGGATTACCAAAGAATATGAATAACACATTGGGAGACAGGGCTGAGAAATCTTTGGAGTTAAAAGAAACTCTTGAAAGAAGAACAGGTCTGGCTGTTGTTATGTGGGATGAGCGATTGACAACGGTATCAGCGAATCGGGTTTTGATGGAAACCGGTGTTCGACGAGAGAATAGAAAAGAACATGTAGACGAAATCGCTGCGATATTTATCTTGCAGGGATATCTTGATTATCTGCATAATCAAAAAGACAGGACGGTAGAGTAATAGTATGGACAAGATAGGATTTGTGACAGATACAGGGGAAGAAGTGGAATTTTTCGTTGAGGAACAGACCAGGGTGAATGGTACAAGTTATCTTCTGGTGACAGATTCGATGGAAGATGAGGCAAATGCGTATATTCTCAAAGATTTATCTGTGGATACGGATGCTGAGGCAGAGTATGTGATGGTGGAAGACGACGTGGAGTTGGAAGCTGTTTCTAAAGTATTTGAACAGATGATGGATGATGTGGATATTGAGTTTTAACAGACGAAACGAAAACGTCTGGTGGTAAGTGAAGTGGATAATGTTCGGAAATGGTGACTGTTGAAAGAATACAGTTACGGGAATAATCATGGAGGTGCTTTTTGAAAAAAAATAATAGCGGGAAATTAAAAATCATTCCTTTAGGCGGACTTGAGCAGATTGGAATGAATATTACTGCCTTCGAATATGAAGACAGTATTGTTGTGGTGGACTGTGGTCTGGCATTCCCAGAGGACGACATGCTGGGAATCGATCTGGTCATCCCAGATGTAACATATCTGAAGGATAACTACGAAAAAATCAAGGGATTCGTGATCACTCATGGACATGAGGATCATATAGGTGCCCTGCCTTATGTACTAAAAGAAGTGAATGTACCGATTTATGCGACGAAACTGACGATCGGTCTGATAGAGAACAAATTAAAAGAACATAACTTACTTCGTACCACGAAACGAAAAACCATCAAACACGGACAGTCCATTAATCTTGGATGTTTTAGAATCGAGTTTATTAAGACAAATCACAGTATCGTAGATGCTTCCGCTTTGGCGATTTATTCACCAGCTGGTATTGTTGTCCATACAGGAGACTTTAAGGTGGATTACACCCCTGTCTTTGGAGATGCTATCGATCTGCAGCGTTTTGCGGAGATTGGCAAAAAAGGTGTTTTGGCTTTAATGTGTGACAGTACCAATGCCGAACGTAAAGGATTTACCATGTCAGAGCGTACGGTAGGAAAAACCTTTGATAATCTGTTCGCAGAGCATAAGAATACCAGGATCATCATCGCAACCTTTGCGTCAAATGTTGACAGAGTTCAGCAGATCATCAATTCGGCATACAAATATGGCAGAAAAGTAGTGGTAGAAGGCCGCAGTATGGTGAATGTCATCACAACGGCTGCAGAACTTGGGTATCTGGCGATACCGGATAAGACACTGGTAGATATTGACGAGATGAAGAATTATCCGGATGAGCAGATGGTGCTCATAACAACAGGAAGTCAGGGAGAGTCCATGGCGGCACTGTCACGTATGGCAGCAAATATCCATAAAAAAGTAGCTATTAAACCGGGAGATACGATCATATTCAGTTCTCATCCGATCCCGGGCAATGAAAAAGCTGTTTCAAAGGTTATCAATGAGCTTTCTGCAAAGGGAGCAGAGGTAATCTTCCAGGATGTCCATGTATCAGGTCATGCATGTCAGGAAGAGATCAAGCTGATCTATTCATTGGTGCGACCAAAATATTCGATACCAGTCCATGGAGAATTCCGCCATCTGAAGGCACATGCTGGGATCGCGGAAAGCCTGGGTATACCAAAAGAGAATATCTTTATCATGTCATCTGGTGATGTGATGGAGCTAAATGATGAATCTGCGGCCATAACTGGAAAAGTGCATACGGGAGCGATCCTTGTAGATGGACTTGGTGTGGGCGATGTAGGAAATATTGTCCTTAGAGATCGTCAGCATCTGGCAGAAGACGGAATTATGATCGTAGTGCTTACTTTAGAAAAATATACGAACCAGCTCATGGCAGGTCCGGACATTGTATCTCGAGGATTTGTGTATGTGAGAGAATCTGAAGATTTGATGGGACAGGCGAAGAGTGTGGTAGAAGATGCTATTGATTCGTGTCTCGACAGACGGATATCTGATTGGGGCAAGATGAAATCTGCCATCAAAGATTCTTTAGGTGAATTTTTGTGGAAACGTACCAAGAGAAAACCAATGATCTTACCGATCATTATGGAGGCTTAGTCATGGACAGAATACAGATGTGTGTGGATTCTCTGATCGATGCGATCAAAGAAGGTGAAGCATATCAAAGGTACGAAAAATGTGAAGAAAAATTAAAGATGCAGCCGGAACTCAGAGAGAAGATCGATGAGTTTCGTACTGCAGTATTTCGTTTTAATAATGATACTACCAGAGATTTGTACATGGAAATTGATCAGTTTGAAGAAGATTATGAGGAATTAAGAAAGAATCCGATGGTAAACGAATTCCTGGAAGCTGAATTGGATGTCTGCAGATTGCTGCAGAGAATGAGCAGCCGTATTCAGTGCAGTATTGATATTCAGATTCCGCAGGTTTAAAGTTGGCAGCATGCGAGGAGTATTATGGGTAGAAAAAAGAAAAAAGATACCGCATACAGGGCAGCAGTGAGTGGGGCGAAAGGTGTGCTCCGCATTCTGGTCTATATATTTGTGATTCTGGCAATTGTATTTGCCGGGAAAACAGCCTATAGTTTTGGATATCTTGTTTTTGACCAGCATCCTATGGCTGAAACGCAGGAAGAGGGACAGGACGTTACAGTTATCGTGAATGAGGAGGACAGTGTCTACGAGATTGGCAGAACGCTGGAGTCTAAAGGATTGATAGAACGTCCGGTGATCTTCTGGATGCAGGAAAAACTTTCAGATTACCGAGGAAAGATAAAACCCGGAACCTATATTCTGAATACTTATCAGAATGTGGATGATATGCTTGCTATTTTATCAGGTGACAATACGGAGGGACAGTCATCCCAGGAGGTTGCTGAGCCATGATAGTAGATGAACGCATGGTGACTTATATTAATTCACTGGATGAAGGTCATACACCGTTTTTGGAACAACTGGAAAAGCAGGCAAAGCAGGATTTTGTGCCTATAGTCCGACGTGAGATGCAGAGCTTTTTAAAGTTCCTCATGGCATCTTACCGCCCGGAGAGAATACTTGAGGTAGGTACTGCAGTGGGATTTTCAGCACTTTTGATGTGTGAGTATAATCCAGTTTCCTGTACGCTTACTACAATTGAGAATTATGAAAAAAGGATCCCTATCGCACGGGAAAATATCAAGCGTGCAGGCAGGGAAGAACAGATTCAGCTGATAGAAGGTGACGCAGCAGAAGTTTTGAAAACACTTCAGGAACCCTTTGATTTTATCTTCATGGATGCGGCAAAGGGGCAGTATCTGAATTTCCTTCCGGAGATTTTGAGACTGTTAAACAGTGGTGGCATTCTGGTGTCGGATAATATCCTTCAGGAAGGTGATATCATAGAGTCACATTTTGTCGTGGAGCGGCGGAACAGGACGATTTACAAACGGATGCGGGAGTATCTGTATGAATTGAAGCATAATGAAGAACTGGTGACTTCCCTGCTCCCTTTGGGAGATGGCGTAGCACTCAGTGTGAAACGATAGGAGAGATTACGATGAGAATTCCGGAATTATTGGTTCCGGCCAGCAGTCTTGAAGTCTTAAAAATTGCAGTTATATTTGGCGCAGATGCGGTATATATCGGCGGTGAGGCTTTTGGACTGAGAGCAAAGGCTAAGAACTTTTCAAAAGAAGAGATGGCAGAAGGAATTCAGTTTGCTCATGCAAGAGGCGTAAAAGTATATGTAACAGCCAATATCCTTGCGCATAATCAGGATTTGGCCGGTGTACGCGAGTATTTTGAAGAACTTCGTGAGATTGGTCCGGATGCATTGATCATCTCTGATCCTGGAGTATTCATGATAGCCAAAGAAGTCTGTCCAGAGATAGAAAGACATGTCAGTACACAGGCGAATAACACAAATTATGGGACATACCTGTTTTGGCATCAGCAGGGGGCTAAGCGAGTTGTTTCTGCAAGAGAGCTGTCTTTAAAGGAATTGCAAGAGATACGCCGAGAGATTCCGGATGATATGGAGATAGAAACATTTATTCATGGTGCAATGTGTATCTCATATTCAGGAAGATGTCTGCTAAGTAATTTTTTGACAGGAAGGGATTCTAACCAGGGAGCCTGTACTCATCCATGCCGATGGAAATATTCTATAATGGAAGAAAGTCGTCCAGGAGAATATTTTCCTGTATTTGAAAATGAAAGGGGGACTTTCATTTTTAACTCTAAAGATCTTTGCATGATTGAACATATTCCGGATCTTATCGATGCGGGAATCGACAGTTTTAAGATTGAAGGCAGGATGAAAACTGCATTATATGTGGCTACAGTAGCACGGACCTATAGAAAAGCGATTGACGATTATCTAAGGGATCCGGCATTGTATGAGCAGAATATGCCATGGTATCAGGAGCAAATTGCTAATTGTACCTACAGGCAGTTTACAACAGGTTTCTTTTATGGAAAACCAACAGAAGAAGCACAGATTTATGATAATAATACCTATATCAAGGGATATACGTATCTGGGAATTGTGGGAGAAAGAGACGAACAGGGATCTTACTGTATCTCCCAGAAAAATAAATTTTCGGTGGGCGAGACTATTGAGGTGATGAAACCTGATGGGGAAAACATCGAAGTGACAGTGAAGGGGATACGGGATGAGGAAGGCAATCCGATGGAGAGTGCTCCTCATCCGCAGCAGATCTTATATATCGATCTGGGTACTCCACTGGACAAGTATGATATTTTACGCCGACAGGAACCTGTCGCGGAGCTTTAAAACAACATTTTTTTCTATACGGGAAACGTAGGAACGGCTGATTCCCAGCCGTTTCGCGATGACCCGCTGTGTAAGTTCTTTCTCACCAAATAAACCATATCGATACTTTATCACATCATATTCTAAAGGGGTCAGTACCTCACATAACAATTTATATAATCTGCGGACATTTTCTTTTTGTATGCAGGTATCTGTAATATCTGTTTCATTTCCCTCAACAATATCAAGCAAATGAATTTCATTTCCCTCTTTATCAGTGCCGATGGGTTCATAGAGAGATATTTCGCGTGAACTTTTTTTTCGGCTCCGAAGCATCATCAGCAATTCATTTTCAATGCATCTGGCTGCATAAGTGGCTAGTTTGCTTCCTTTTGTCATATCGTAGGTGGACACGGCCTTTATAAGTCCGATTGTTCCAATCGAAATCAGATCATCCATATCATCATCCAATCCCTGATACTTTTTAACAATATGAGCTACGAGTCGGAGATTTCGCTCGATCAGAATATCTCTGGCATCCAAATCACCCTTTTGGTATTTTAGAAGATAGTTTTTTTCTTCTTCGGTGGTGAGAGGCTTTTGGAAAGTCTTCACTGTAGCACCTCAAAGGGGATTTCTCTTTATTTTATGCTGTATATAAGAAAATTGTGCTTTTCCAAAAAGGAAAGGCAAAAAGGAGGAGAAAATATGTATACATGTGTTTTATCAGCAACGATACAAGGTCTTGAGGCGGTACCTGTAAAAGTGGAGGTAGATGTGAGTAATGGCCTCCCGGGTTTTTCCATGGTAGGGAGTCTGACAAGCCAGGTGAGAGAGGCCGAGGACCGGGTCCGAACGGCTATTCATAACGCTGAGATTGCTATGCCGCCTAAGCGGGTAACAGTAAATCTTTCGCCAGGAGATATACAAAAAAATGGAACAGGATTTGATCTTCCCATTGCTGCCGGAATGTTAGAAGCGATGGGATATCTGCCCCAGGATGGACTTAAAGGAGTACTGGTATCTGGCGAAGTTGGTCTGGATGGCGGTGTGCGGAGCGTGAAAGGGATTCTGGCAATGGTGCTGAAGGCAAAAGAATGTGGGTGCAGGGCATGTATCGTTCCTAAGGCTAATCTAAAGGAAGCCAGGATGATCGATAATATTCCAATTGCCGGAATCTCAAGCCTTGAGGAATTGATAAAGACAGTAAAAAGTAAGACATGGACCTGTGAAAAACTACAAGTGGATCAAATAAACCAGTCGCAGGATGAGGGGCCTGATTTTTCAGATATCAGAGGACAGATCCCGGGAAAAAGAGCAGCACTTTTAGCCGCATCGGGATTTCATAATTTACTTCTCATAGGGCCGCCGGGTTCGGGAAAAACAATGATCGCAGGCAGGATACCCGGCCTGCTCCCGAAGCTTACGCTGGAGGAATCCCTGGAGCTTACCAGAATCTATAGTGTAGCGGGGATGCTTCCGGAAGAACAGCCGTGGATATTGAAGCGGCCCTTCCGTTCTCCCCACCATACCATATCCCCTCAGGCCCTTGCCGGCGGGGGCAGGATTCCAAAACCGGGTGAGATTACGCTGGCACATCGTGGCGTACTTTTTCTTGATGAATTTCCAGAGATGAGCAGAACAAGTCTGGAACTTTTGAGACAGCCATTGGAAGATGGTAAGATATGGATCTCAAGAATCAATGGAAAATGTTGTTTTCCTACAGAGATTCTTCTTGTAGGTGCCATGAATCCATGTCCGTGTGGCTATTATCCCGATAGAAACCGATGCAGCTGTTCCGTCACGCAGGTGAACAGATATCTGAATAAGATCAGCCAGCCGCTGTTGGACAGGCTTGATATCTGTGCACAAACTTCCATATCTACTTATGGAGAATTTCGAACGGATGTGAGCGAAACTGAATGGACAACAGAAAAAATGCGGCAAAAAGCCCAGATGGCGCATCAGATCCAACAGGAGAGGTATAAAGAAGAAACATTTCGCTTTAATGGGGAAATGTCTCCGGAAAAAATCTCAAAATACTGCACGACCAGACCGGACGCAGAAAAGTTATTAAAAGATGCATTTATAAGACTTGGTTTAAGTGGAAGAGGGTGCAATAGAATCCTTCGTGTGGCACGTACAGTGGCTGATCTTGAAGGCAGTGCGGAGATAAAAGAAGAGCATATGGCAGAGGCTATAGGATATAGAAGCATGGATAAACAGTATTGGAGGTAAGCATGAGGATAGAAGAAATGATTCATAGAGAGAATGTGAATGAAAAAAAAGAAAATGACAATATAAAAGTATACGATAAAAACAAAGAAGGATTTCCTAAAAGGATGACATACCTGACAGGGATGCCCCATAAATTGTATGTGATCGGGGAACTTCCGGAGGATAATGTTCCGTCTGTTGCTATCGTGGGGGCAAGAGAATGTAGTTTTTATGGCAAAAATACAGCGTATGAATATGCACGTTTTTTAAGCCAGGCAGGAGTGCGGATCATAAGCGGGCTGGCAAGAGGGATAGATGCTGCGGCACACGCAGGAGCCTTGGCAGGAGGTGGGAAAACATATGCAGTCCTTGGCTGTGGCGCAGATATATGTTATCCCATTTCCAGTAAAAAAATATATGAACAGATTAAAAAACAGGGCGGGATCATCTCCGAATTTGATCCGGGGGCCGAACCGCTGGCCTATCATTTTCCTATGAGGAACCGGGTGATCAGTGCACTCGCAGATGCAGTACTTGTGGTAGAGGCAAAAGAAAAAAGCGGATCATTGATCACGGCAGATCAGGCACTTGAACAGGGAAGGACTGTATTTGCCGTTCCGGGAAGAGCAGGAGACGCATTAAGTGTGGGTTGTAACCGGTTGATATATCAGGGCGCGATACCCGTATGGGAGCCTAAAATCATACTGGAAGAGATGAAATGGGACAAAGAAAAAGCCGAAAAACCAGGAGTGGACGAAGAAAAAAAGAGTTTGGGGCTTGCAAGTGAAGATGATTTGGTGTATAGTTGTCTCGATTTGAACCCTAAAACGCTGATTCAGATTCAGGAAGAAACAGGGCTGTCATCAGGGAAATTATTGACGTCTCTGATACACC
The DNA here is from genome assembly GCA_009929525.1 of Clostridia bacterium. Taxonomy (GTDB): domain Bacteria; phylum Bacillota; class Clostridia; order Lachnospirales; family Lachnospiraceae; genus Oliverpabstia. Next base: position 10,082 of record SAAH01000088.1, read on the forward strand.
TTCAGACGATAGGAGCAGCGAGAGAAGTATGGAAAAACAATTATATCAGGTGTGAAAATCAGAGAGAAAATCAGTATCAATTTATCTGAAATATAAAGTGCATAAATATGCAAAATCAGGAGGAAAATATTGGCTAAGTATCTTGTGATCGTAGAATCACCAGCAAAAGTTAAGACGGTTAAAAAATTCCTCGGCAGTAATTATGAGGTTGCAGCATCAAACGGACACGTCCGTGATCTGCCAAAAAGCCAGATGGGGATAGATATAGAAAATGATTTTGAACCAAGGTATATAACGATCAGAGGAAAGGGGGAACTGCTTGCAGGGCTTAGAAAGGCAGCAAAAAAAGCCGATAAAGTATATCTTGCAACTGACCCTGACCGTGAGGGAGAAGCAATCTCCTGGCACCTTTCTAAAGCGTTAAAACTTGATGAAAAGAAGATGCGCAGGATCACATTTAACGAGATCACTAAGAGCGCAGTAAAAGAGTCGATCAAACATGCCAGAGATATCGATATGGATCTGGTGGATGAACAGCAGGCAAGACGTATTCTTGACCGTATGGTTGGTTATCGAATCAGCCCGCTCCTCTGGCAAAAGATCAAGAGGGGACTCAGCGCCGGCCGTGTACAGTCGGTAGCGCTCCGCATCATTGGCGACAGAGAAGACGAGATCAATGCGTTTATTCCAGAAGAATATTGGTCTTTGGATGCCAACTTCCATATTCCCGGCGAGAAAAAACAGTTGACAGCAAAGTTTTATGGAAAAGAAAAACAGAAGATGGCAATTTCTTCCAAAGAAGAACTTGATAAGATCCTAAAGGAACTTGAAGGAGTAAGCTATGCTGTAAAGAGTGTAAAAAAAGGTGAGCGTGTAAAAAAAGCCCCGCTTCCATTTACTACAAGTACACTCCAGCAGGAGGCTGCAAAAAATCTGAACTATTCCACACAAAAAACGATGCGTCTTGCACAGCAGTTGTATGAAGGTGTGGACATTAAGGGACAGGGAACGGTCGGCTTGATTTCTTATCTTCGTACGGATTCGACAAGAATCTCAGAGGAAGCTGATTCTATGGCAAGAAGTTTCATCGATACTCATTATGGTGAGCAGTATACTGCCGAAGCAGAGCAGAAGAAAAAAGAAGGAAAAAATGTTCAGGATGCCCATGAGGCGATACGTCCGACCGATGTCAATCGTATGCCGGCTGTGATAAAAGAATCTCTCTCCAGAGACCAGTTCCGTTTATATCAGTTGATATGGAAAAGATTTGTGGCAAGCAGGATGAAACCAGCAATCTATGAAACAACGTCAGTAAAGATAAGTGCTGGAGAGTATTTATTTACGGTTGCGGCATCGAAGGTTGCGTTTGATGGATTCATGTCTGTATATGTGCAGGATGAGGAAGAAAAATCCCAGAACAATACACTTGTACGTGGAATCGATGAGGATACAAAGCTTGACTTCCAGTCTTTTGATCAACAGCAGCATTTTACCCAGCCGCCGGCTCACTATACAGAAGCATCGCTGGTTAAGACTATGGAAGAACTGGGAATCGGACGACCAAGTACATACGCTCCGACGATCACTACGATCATAGCGAGACGGTATGTGGCAAAAGAACAGAAAAATCTTTACATGACAGAGCTTGGGGAAGTGGTCAACCATATGATGAAGCAGGCATTCCCAAGTATCGTAGATGTGAATTTTACTGCGACACTGGAAGAACTGCTTGATAAGGTTGGAGATGGAAGTGTTGCATGGAAAGTAGTAGTCCGTAATTTCTACCCGGATCTTGATGAGGCTGTAAAAGCTGCTGAAAAAGAGCTTGAGCAGGTGAAGATAGAGGATGAAGTCACAGATGTGATCTGTGAAAACTGCGGCCGCAATATGGTAATAAAATACGGTCCTCATGGAAGATTCCTGGCATGTCCGGGATTCCCGGAATGCCGGAACACAAAGCCATATCTGGAAAAGATAGGTGTGAACTGTCCGAAGTGTGGAAAAGAAATCGTTTTGAAGAAAACGAAAAAGGGCAGGAAATATTATGGCTGCGAGGATAATCCGGAATGCGACTTCATGTCCTGGCAAAAACCGCTGGCGGAGAAGTGTCCAAAGTGTGGCGGGTATATGCTGGAAAAGGGGAATAAGAAGGTTTGTGCGGATGAGCAGTGTGGGTTTGTGATCGCGAATAAGGAAGCTTAAGAATGCCGGATGCCGGATGCCGGATGCCGGACGCCGGACGCTCTCCAGCACTGAGTGGCTGGTGAGGTTGGGGTGCGGTGGATTGGCAGGGATTTTCGCTGGAAAAATCTAAGGTCAAAATAGACAACTTTTGTTGAGATCGGCCATATTCGGCACGTATGCTTGATGCATACCTGCCTCAGATGGCCTTGAGATGTGCTTTGGTAAGCACATCTCACTCAACAGAAGTTGTCTTTTTTAACCTAAGATTTTACACAGCTCAACCCGATGCCAACCCACCGCACCCCAACCCCACCAGCCACTCAGTGCTGGAGAGCTGGTTGTTGGATGGGGATGGTGCATCTGTAAGCTTGGGAAGTTGCTTGTTTTTGAAGTTCTGTGATTGTATATCAGTCAAATAGTGTATGGTATTTTGCAGACTCGCAGCACTTGCAAATTTGTATGCACATAAATTCCAGTATACGTACCGATTGAAGATGCAAAAAAACTTCTGTCTTCAATGTACTTAGGCACCCTTCCAACAAACTCGTTTTCCCCCTCCTCCCTGCAAACCCTCTGGCGTCCCCCCTGCACCATATTATTACTCAATTCAAAAAACTTCACACAAAATCCCGTTAATTCATGTTAAATTCTAAACAAAGTGATTCTGTATTTGCTAAAAGACAAATAGTCAGAAAACATCAGAAAAACAAGAAAATAGTATTGAAATTATCAAAGGTGCATGATACAATAAATAAAGTAACGGAAATGGAATAGAGTTGGAAAGGAGCAGAAGATGAGCGTACAGTTATTGGATAAAACCAGAAAAATCAACAAATTATTGCATAATAACAGTTCAACAAAGGTAGTTTTTAATGATATTTGTAAGGTTATGATGGAGACACTTGATTCGAATATTCTGGTAATTAGTAAAAAAGGAAAAGTTCTTGGCGTTAGTTTATGTTCGGGTGTGGAAGAGATTACAGAGTTAATAGAAGATCAGGTTGGAAGCCATGTAGATCCTTTGCTGAATGACAGATTTTTAAGTGTTTTGTCAACAAAAGAGAATGTGAATCTTCAGACTCTTGGATTTGAAGGCGAGAATATTACACAGTATCGTGCAATCATTAATCCGATCGATATTGCGGGAGAACGTCTGGGTACAGTATTCATGTATCGCAGCTCGCAGCAATATGACATTGAAGATATCATTGTCAGCGAATATGGCACAACCGTAGTTGGACTTGAGATGATGAGATCAGTGAATGAAGAGAACGCAGAAGAGGCAAGAAAAGTGCAGGTGGTAAAATCAGCGTTTAATACACTGTCATTTTCTGAATTGGAAGCAATTATTCATATATTTGATGAGTTAGACGGAGATGAAGGGATACTGGTTGCAAGTAAGATTGCAGACAGAGTCGGCATAACCCGTTCTGTTATTGTAAATGCTCTTCGAAAGTTTGAGAGTGCAGGAGTCATTGAATCCAGATCGAGCGGCATGAAAGGAACTTATATCAAAGTTTTGAATGAGGTGATCTTCGATGAACTGGACGAATTAAGAGCACGTAAGAATACAAAATCATTTGAAAAATAGTTTTGGCAAATAATAATGAAATAAACATCGAAAATATAAAAGATACCATCACGGATACGGTGGTATCTTTTTTTGCCCGAAGTCATATAATTGGATTTAGGGGCAGAACATTTTCAAGTACGCCGAGGCATACTTGAAGTTAAATCAATAAAATATAAAAAAGTGAGAAAACAAGAGAAAATAAGAGAAAACACAAAGAATACAAATAAAATACTTCAAAATACAAAGAAAAGTGAAGTTGCTAAAAGGAATCAAAATTACTAATATATGACTATCGGTAGCACTCGACTAAAGCGAGTGCTAATAAATAAAGAACTTTCATTCAAAAGGAGGCAAATAGATATGAAATTAGTACCGTTAGGAGACAGAGTCGTATTAAAACAGTTAGTTGCAGAAGAAACAACAAAGTCAGGTATTGTATTGCCGGGGCAGGCACAGGAAAAACCACAGCAGGCGGAAGTTGTAGCTGTAGGACCTGGTGGGATCGTTGATGGAAAAGAAGTTAAGATGGAAGTTGCAGTAGGAGATCAGGTTATCTATTCCAAATATGCAGGAACAGAAGTTAAACTTGGACAGGAAGAATACATTATTGTAAAACAGAATGATATTCTTGCAGTAGTGAAATAATATTGACTGATTTAGCAATGTGCTTAGAATAAAAACAAATTCAGGAGGAATCAAATCATGGCAAAAGAAATTAAATATGGCGCAGATGCCAGAGCAGCTCTGGAAAAGGGTGTCAATCAGCTGGCTGATACAGTTAGAGTAACTTTAGGACCGAAAGGAAGAAACGTTGTACTGGCAAAACCATATGGCGCTCCGCTTATCACAAACGACGGTGTAACGATCGCAAAAGAGATCGAACTTGAAGATGGATTTGAGAATATGGGTGCCCAGCTGATCCGTGAAGTTGCATCAAAGACAAACGATGTTGCAGGTGACGGAACAACAACAGCAACTGTACTGGCTCAGGCTATGGTAAATGAAGGAATGAAAAACCTGGCAGCAGGAGCAAATCCTATCGTATTAAGAAAAGGTATGAAAAAAGCAACTGATAAAGCAGTTGAAGTGATCGCTTCTATGAGTAAACAGGTTGATGGAAAAGAGCAGATCGCAAGAGTTGCAGCAGTATCTTCAGGAGACGATGAAGTAGGTCAGCTTGTTGCAGATGCTATGGAAAAAGTTTCCAAAGATGGTGTTATTACTATAGAAGAATCCAAGACCATGAAAACAGAACTGGACCTGGTAGAAGGTATGCAGTTTGACCGTGGATATATTTCAGCATATATGGCAACAGATATGGATAAGATGGAAGCAGTTCTTGACAATCCATACATCCTGATCACAGATAAGAAGATTTCTAATATTCAGGATATTTTGCCGGTACTTGAGCAGATCGTACAGTCAGGTTCTAAACTGCTGATCATCGCAGAGGACATCGAGGGCGAAGCACTCACAACTCTGATCGTTAACAAATTAAGAGGTACATTCTCTGTTGCAGCTGTAAAAGCACCGGGATATGGCGACAGAAGAAAAGAAATGCTGCAGGATATCGCAGTACTGACAGGCGGACAGGTAATCTCTGATGAACTGGGACTGGATCTTAAAGAGACAACGATCGATCAGCTCGGCCGTGCAAAATCAGTTAAAGTTCAGAAAGAAACTACCGTTATCGTTGATGGTGAAGGTGACAGAGAAGGAATCAAAGCAAGAATCAACCAGATCAAAGGTCAGATCGAAGAGACAACTTCTGAGTTCGACCGCGAAAAACTGCAGGAGAGACTTGCAAAATTAGCAGGTGGCGTAGCTGTTATCCGTGTTGGTGCAGCAACTGAGACTGAGATGAAAGAAGCAAAACTTCGTATGGAAGATGCACTGGCAGCTACAAAAGCAGCAGTGGAAGAAGGAATCATCGCAGGCGGCGGATCTGCATATATCCATGCAACAAAAGCTCTGATGGAGATGCTGGGAAGTATGGAAGGTGATGAGAAGACAGGAGCAAAGATCATCCTGAAAGCACTGGAAGCTCCACTGTACCATATTGCTGCAAATGCTGGACTGGAAGGATCTGTTATCATCAACAAAGTAAGAGAATCCGAGATTGGTATGGGATTTGATGCATATAAAGAAGAATATGTTGATATGGTAAAAGCAGGAATCCTTGATCCTGCAAAAGTAACAAGAAGTGCACTGCAGAATGCAACAAGTGTAGCATCTACTTTACTTACTACAGAATCAGTAGTATCTATCATCAAAGAAGATGCGCCAGCTATGCCTGCAGGAAATCCAGGAATGGGAATGATGTAATTTCTTTATGAATTTCATGAATTTTTAAGAAAAGCAGGAGCCAATCAGATAGACGTTGGCTCCTGTTTGTGTTAAAATGGTTGTAGCTTTTTAGGACAAGAAAGGGTAGACAATGGCAGAAAAAAGATACGAAAGCGACATGACGAGGAAAGAAAAGAAGGAGCTGGAACGAAAAAAACTCAGCAGTATGTCATGGAAAGAAAAAGCAGGGTACATATGGGCTTATTATAAACTCCATATGGCAGCTGCGGTGGGAGTGATCCTTGTACTGTCTGTGATCGGACAGATGATTTACCGGTCCCAATTTGAAACAGTACTTTCAGTAGCTATTTTGAACGGAGGCATGGGAGATTCGGAACTGATGGCAGAGGATATCAAAAAATATCTGGGGGACGAAGATAAGTACCATGAAGTCAGTGTGGACTCCAGTATGTATTTTACCGGGGATGAACAGGCAGACTACACTTCGGTCATGAAGCTTACCACGTTGGTCAGTGCGAAGGGTATTGATGCGATCATATCTACGAAAGAACAATTTGATAAGTATGAAGAACTTTCAGCGTTTGTTCCTATGTCAGAACTATTGACCGCAGATCAGATGGAAGCATACGGCGATGAAGTGGGCGAGTACGGCATCCATATAACTGAAAGTGAAAAATTGGAAGAATACGGTATGACAGTGGGTGACGAAGCATATCTTGCTGTATTTGTCAATTCAGAGAATCTTGAAAATGCAGAAGAATTTATATCATACGTATGTGAAGGAGGAAAGTCATGAGTGACTTGTATTTGGAGGAGTTAGTAAGAAGAAAAAGAACGGGAAAGGATCAGGCTATCCGTGCAGTGCTTATGGCACTTACAGCAGTATTGGTAGTACTTGCGCTGCTGACCTGGAAACTGGTGATCACGATTCCTGCCATCGCATTATGTATTGCAGATATTTTTATCTTTCCAAGATTCAATGTGGAATGGGAGTATCAATATGTGAATGGAGAGATTGATATCGATCGTATCCTGAATAGGTCCAAGAGAAAAAGAGTGGACAGCTTTGATATATCCAATGCAGAGATGATCGCACCGATGTCTTCTCATCGTCTGGATTACTATAATAGTAATAATAAACTGAAGATCAAAGATTACACATCCTGTGATCCGGAGAATGCCAATCGAGGATTTGCAATGCTGATTTCAAAAGACGGTGAAATGTCTAAGGTTTTGTTTGAGCCATCTGAGCAGATGTTAAAAGATATCCGAACAAAGGCACCAAGAAAAGTCTTTTTTGATTGATTTTTTAATTAAGTTTGCTGATTGACAGGTTCATTTATTTTTGTTACACTAGGGGTCAACAAAATGATAAGAGAATAGGCTCTCGGAATCTTGAGCCTGCCGACTAAGATTCAACAGTCGGTTGAACCTTGAAAAGTAAATATTATCCAGAATGGATATGACAAGTAATAAA
>SAAH01000089.1 GCA_009929525.1 Clostridia bacterium
TTTCTAAAAACCTAAAACTGGTGCTAAAACAGAAAAATTATTTTCTCTGTTTTGCACAAATATAGTACTTGTTAGATATTAGGGTACTGAACAGTTACATTAAGTCTTTCATTACGAATTCAGCCATGGGGCTGCGGCAGATGTTGCCGTGGCAGATGAAAAGTACTTTTATCATTGTTTTATATCTCCTCAAATCTTCTTAAACCCCTGTATTTACTGGATTCTTTGAATTTTGTATTTTTCGTTGGTTTCTTATTTTTTCTTAAAATAGCCCATATTTCTTTAATCATTTGGCATAAAATATGGCATAAAATTGAAATCGTATGCCATACGTTTTTATCAGAGCATATTAACAACCTTCTGTGGCATTTTACCCTTGGAAGTTCCTGCAAGATTCAGTCTTTCAAGCTCTTGTTTTGCATCATTTGCACCTAAATGCGTGTATGTATTCAAGGTCACTCCTATGTCACTATGTCCCATTAAATACTGTAGGGTTTTCGGATTCATTCCGGCTCTTGCCATGTTACTGCAATAGGTATGTCTGCATACATGCGGTGTGATCTTTGGAATCTGTACACGATAAGTTCGATTATATCTGCCTACCGCATAATGGAAATATTTCTCCCAGTGCAAAGCTACCATCGGATTCTTATTCTTATCGTAGAATAGAAATCCACTATAACCATCAATAATCGGCTCGACTTTCGGAGGTTTTCTGCTTTCGATGATACGTTCAAAACACTCCCTTACTTCCTCTGTCATGGGAATATCTCTGGTTCCTGATGAAGTCTTGGTATCTTCTATACTGTATTCCATATCTCGTTTACGCTGTAACTGATGTGTCACATGAAGCAGATTATTTTCAAAGTCGATATCATGTACTGTAAGTCCACAAAACTCGCTAATGCGAAGTCCTGTCTTAAACAAAATAAGCATTCCATCATAATACCGTCTGTAATGATTGTCCTCTTGAATGAACTTCAAGAATTTACGTTCTTCTTCCTGGGTAATTGCTTCCCTTGTAACCGAATCATTTACTATCACAGTTGCTAGTTGAAACTCAAAAGGATTTCGTAATAACAAATCATCATCTAAAGCCATCTGAAATGCTGGTCTAAGGACACCACGAATAGAATGAATAGAACTATATCCTCTACCGTCTTGCTCTTGTAGTTTAATCAGAAATAATTTTGCATCCGACAGTTTCACGCGGTCAATTCGCTTGGCTCCAAACTCTTCCTTTGCCATGATGTTTCGAACAAATTGGTAGTTGGCTGCAGTATTATGTCTAACGCCTTTTTTTAATCCGAGATATCTGTCCACTAATTCCAATACTGTCATATCGCCACTACATACTCCGTGGTTCAACTCCATCTGTATGGTTTTTTCCTTTTCTCGCAATGAGATATCTAGCTTTCTTCCTGCTGGCACTTGATCAGTGCGAACTAATCGCCAACTATAAACTGCTTTTCGTTTTCCAAAGATATCTACATATCTGTATGCATATCTTCCATTTTTATCCTGACTTTCTCCATTCTGAAGAAGTCGGTTTTTATTGTCACGTCTCTTTTCGCTCACTGGTAACTCCTTTCTAAAAGAGCCATGACATAGCATATTGTTAGTATACCATGGATGACGCTTTTTTCTCAATATGTTAAATCACTTCTAGTTGATCTACATACTGTTCAAACTTTACACGTTTTATCTGAACCCGATTACCATTCCACAAAAGATAATCTGCATTCTTGTTTTCATTGATTAAACTTCTAAGTTTGTTCTCTCCAATTCGAAAATATGCAGCTGCCTCCTCAATAGACAATGTGTATTTTTTCCAGTACGGGATTTCATAATCACTCATGCATTTCACCTCCCGCATTTACTTCAAACAACTGCGTTAAAAATGCCTCTTTTTTACCTGCCACAGCTTTTCTTTTGCTATTTCCTTCCATATGAACTGGAACGCACATTCCAAGGATTCGATCATAAATTCGCTTTTTTGCTAGGCTTACCTCTTTTTGTATTTCTTCCAACTGCAGATTCGTAGTAATCAGCAATGGCTTCCCAGAATTATTTCTATTATTGATCACGTCATAGACATTTTGAAGTGCAAACTCTGAATTCCGCTCCGCTCCTAAATCATCAATAATCAGAAGGGCATATGTTTCCAATGATCGAATAAATTCTGAGATATCATATAGCGATATGTTCGAAATAGTTGTGAAGTCTGTCATAAGAACTCTCTTCTCTTGTTCTAAAAGTGCATTGGCAATACATGCAGCCATGTATGTTTTTCCAGAACCTATTCCACCCCAAAGGAGTAATCCCGCATTCTTTTCTTTTACTTCATTCCACCCATCCACATATTTTTTTGCAAAAGACATAGTTGGTGTTTTGCCATTATCATTTTCAAACGTACATTTTTCTAATTGCCTTTGTTTGAAACAAATCCCTCTATTTCTGCTCACGGTATTTTCGTGCTCCTGGATCTTAACCCGCTTCTCCTCTGCTTCATGCATTGCTCTTATACAGGCACATTGTCTTGGTACTATGATGCGACCGCCATGAACCCTAGACTTCAATTCCATCTGTTCTGGCTCTTTACATACCGGGCAATGCGTAAATTTATCTTCCATTCAAAATCTTCTCCTTCCGTACAGATTTATTAGTTAGTTCTATTATTAGTTTAACTCTAGTAGTTAGTTGTCTGTTTTCCGCCCAGTCAAAAGCCGGAATTCCACCCAGATGATGGTTTGTCATCCGGCTTCCTGATGTTCTGCTTTTGAACCAGAAGACACTCTTCCGGCACTCGTACAAGCAAATGGTTTGGCTTATTAAATCCAGTTCGCTGGCGAACCAGAAGACCTTCTGTCTCAAGTTCTTTTAAACAGTGCTTGACTACAGATAAACTTTTTCCTACATCTGCTGAAATTTGACTGATAGGATAGATAATAAATATCCGCTTTGAATCATCTGTCCAATTGTTCTTCTGTGATAATGTTGCCCGTCCTAATAACAACCCATAAACAAGCAACGTGGTGCTACCCAGCTTGCTCCTTAGCAACTTCATTGGAACTGGAATGTATGAATTCACTTTTGATGTGCAAGTTAAAAATTTGTAACCACTCATGTTTTCTTCCCTCCTTACTAACAAAATGTAAGAGAGATTGTTTACTCTCTTCACTAATAGTAAAGTCGTGAGCACTTATGGACGGAAATCCGGCTAATTATTATTTTTCTCATTATATAAAACCAAAATAGTCGACGGTATTTGCGGTCCCACATACTATTAGTGAAGTATTATTTTCTAGAGCAAGATCCGCCCGCGTATTACACGAACTCCATTTCATGGATTCGCATACTTGGCATCTTGATGGGATTAACACCCATACCCTCTTGATAAAAAAACAATTGGCTTCCAACTTTGTTGGGCGCAGCTTTCGTAGAAAGGAGTAAAAGTGAAAAAGACCAGAAATAAAATAGACCTAGAACATACCAGGATCATAAGTTTAAGACTTACAAATTATGAATTAGATTTTCTTGATTCTAATGCTGAAAAAATGCACTACACACGATCTGAGTATTTGAGGGAATTAATCTTAAATCGTCCAATAGAATACAAGTACGAAATCGTAGCAGATATAAATGAGTTGAAAATTCTTACAACAGAATTTGGTCGAATCGGCAATAATCTAAATCAGATAGCAAAGTATTTTAACACCGGTGGCAATCGTTCTCTTGCAATGGAAGATGAAATTCATGAATGTATCCACCAGCTCTTCATTTTGCGAAAGCAGGTTCTGAGAATGGCTGGGGATTTTAATGAAACCAGGTGCAAAAGACGGTGAGTACAAAGAAACACCGTGAACAAAATTGTCCACGGTGTTTCTCTTTTTCTATTTAATTCTTCTTTAATAACCATTCCATTATTTCATCATCAACGGAAAACAATGCTGAGCCGCCACCGTGCTGATTGCTTATGTTCTGTGATTCAAAATATTCTTTATCCTTGACATCCAAAAGCACGAGTTTTTCGATTTCTTCAGATGTCAGACCTTCTTGTTGATATTCCTGACAGATGCTATTATATGTCTCTATAAATGGCTTCGAACCATAATATTCATCACTTTCACCGATTACAAAATAGACTGGCACTCTGGCACTTACAACCTTTTGATATCCTCCGTCCCATTGGGAACTGCACATTAATGCTTTGGTATATAGTTCTGGTTTTGTATCCAATACTAAAGATAGTGTTTCACCACCTCCGGAATAACCGTTAATATATACTTCATCTTGATTAATGTTATAATGATTTAAAAAGTATTCGGTAAGTGCAATGGTTTGATCTGACGATGTTTGTCCCCAATCATCAAGCTGTGGTGCAACAACAATCATTTTTTCATTATATTTCTGTGCTTCAAATCCAAATTTTTCTGCTTTAATATTTTCCGCTACTCCTTGAAAATATAATCCTTCATACCCTGGCAACGTAACAAATAAGGCATAGGGTTCATTTCCATCGTAACTTTCTGGAATATACACGCAGTAATGGATTTCTCCCTGTGTTTCAGAATAAAGAACACTATCTATAACAAAATCTTGATAAGTATCCTTTCCATCTACCACATAGTCATCCGACCTTGTTGCATTTGATGATTCTGTATTCTTTTTCCAAAATTCCACTGCATCATTCAGCCATCCTTCTGCCACAGTCCCTGTCCCTAATCCAAAGCCATGGCTTAATCCTTCATAAACATGAAACTCTGTTGAAATCCCCAGACCTTCAAGCGATTCCAAACGAGTTTTCATTATATTCCAATTCGCTATTCCATCTTTGTCTCCTACACATGCATACGTAGGCGCATCAGCTACGGATACACTCGTATATCCTGTGTACTGCATAATTACAGCTGCTGCTTGTGGTAAATCTGTCCTACCTGTTAATTGACCTAGATAGTCTTTGTTACCAAGTGTCGCAGCCATTCGGGCACCTGCAGACCCACCCCATAATGAATATCCTTCTGGATCAACTTGCAATTCATCTGCATGATCTGTAATAAAGGATATTGCCGCTGCCAAATCTTCATAAGGGCTATCTGGTCTGTAAATAAGTGCAAAAGAATTATATCCCATTTTACTCACTTCCAGTGCATGTGGAAAACTATCATGCATGGCTCCCACATACATAAATCCACCTCCAGCATTCATAATGGCATACTTCTCCCCTGGATTTCCACGAAAGAAAAATAGACCTGTATCCTGCTTTGAAGGGTCCACCTCCATCTCACTTTCCGAATAGATATTATAAAAAATCTGATTTCCAGCCTCCGCATCTTCTTTTAGTGTATTCACAATCTCTACCGTTTTCTCAGGCTTAATATGTGAATACCACACATAGACACTACTCGATGACAAGTCCTCAAGTGTCATATCTTCTGAAACATTTCGATCAACAGGAAATAATAAGTTTCCAAATTCACCAAAAGATGGATCTGCTTCTATTTCACCAACCGTAGAACTCAGCGAATAATATTCCGGAATATCCTCAAGTTGCTCCGATGTTATACCATTTCTATCATTCATTTTCTGTTCACCTGTTATCGTGTTTGCATTTGCTCCTGGTATACCATTCTTTCCAACATAATGATATAAGACAACTCCCAGAATAAGTACTAGTGCGAAACCAAAAATCATAAATCTCATTTTCTTCAAATGAAACCTCCATAACTAGGCAAGTTTTCCTGCCATATTCTCTGCATCTTTCTTACTTGTTATCATGCCTTCATACTTCAAGCCATATAACTGGGCAAACCGTTTCATTGTATATTCACCTGCTTCATACATCCATTTTTCTGGTGCAGCTCCCTGAAATATAAAAAACAGCTGCCCTGATAAACTCCCCTGTCCTACCGGTCCATAGAATCGATCTAAAAGATTGCGGAGAGAACCGCAAATGTTATGCCAGTATAATGGAGATCCCATAACTACAACATCTGCTTTTTTAATTTTATCCAGTACCTGGTTAAACTGGTCTCCTTCTAATGTCTGACCATAGTTATTGATTCGATAATCTACCAAATCCAAAACCTCATATTCTTTACCATTTAACAGTTTTTTTGCTAAATCAGCTGTTTTACCCTGTGAGTTCGGGCTTCCATTTATAAATAATATCTTCATTTACTTATTCTCCTCTTCTTTTACCCAATCTTTTACTTCCTGCTCAGAACCCGCAACACTGCTTCCGCTAATTGAAAGTGCATCATCCTTTAAGAGTGTGCTATTAGGTTCCAATGTAGCAACGGTATCTAAGCTACTTGCACCATTGGAACTTCCATTATGTGAAAAGAATGGAATAATTGTTTTTCCTTCCATATCATACTCTTTCAAAAATGTCCAAACTGGCATTGGAAGATCATACCACCATACTGGGAATCCCAAATAAATCACATCATAACCTGCCATCACTTCTGGATCAATATGACTTGATAACGCAGGTCTTGTTCCATCATTCAGTTCCTGTTGTGCACGGTCAGCGCATTCATCAAAGCTTTCGCCATACGCCTCTTCCGGGACAATTCTAAACAAATCTCCGTCTGTTTCCTCCGAAACCCATGTTGCTATTTTCTGAACATTTCCAGACCATGAAAAATATGCTACTAAAACATTACTATCACCAGTTACTTCTGCTTCAGGTTCATTATCAATTGCACCACCGCCACCGAACATAAATCGAGATGCGATGAACGCAATTGCTATAATTACTACTGCGATAATTAAACTCGGCCATATGTTTCTCATTTTCTTCTTTTCCATAAATGCCTCTGCTTTCTAATCAGCTAAGAGGTCTGGTCTGCTGAAATTTGTGAATGTTGGTTGTTCTTTCTCTGGTAATCCAAAAAGTTCTTTTCCATATTCTATACTCTTCATAAGGAATGCCATATTTTTACCAAGTGTTCTCATAATCTGGCAACCTTCTTTATCTGCGTAAACATCCTCCGGCGTATATCCATGAACCATATTCCAGTACTGACTAGATGCAATCGGCATACTGTTAATTGTAAAATACTTATTGAGTTCATCAAAAGTTGCTGTTGTTCCTGCTCTTCTTGCAGACACTACTGCCGCTCCCACTTTCATGGTCTTTTCCACCGAGAAATTACTGTAAAATAACCGATCCAAGAATGAAATCAATGTTCCATTGGCTGAGGCATAATAGACAGGTGAGCCGATTACCATTCCATCGCATTCTGCAAACAAATTTTTTACTTCATTTACATAGTCATCAAATACACATTTTCCGGTTTCAAAGCATTTACGACATCCAATACAACCTCTGATTGCCTTATTTCCCACATGAATCGTCTCTGTATCGATACTATCTTTGTTTAATTGTTCCTCCACAATTGAGAGTGCTGTAGCCGTACATCCTTTGCTGTTTGGACTTCCGTTAACCAATAATACCTTCACGTTTTCTTCCTCCTCGTATTTTATAATGAGTCAATCCACTCATTAATGTCATCTTGAGATGCGCTGCCTCTAAATACTTCTCCTTCTACCCAGTCACCAGTGCCAGCCATTTCTTTAAGCAGTTCTCCACTCTGTCCTATACCTGAAGAGGCTGCTGTACAAAATGGAATTACTGTTTTTCCTGTAAAGTCATTTCCTTTTACAAAATTATCCACAGGCCAAGCAGCGATTCCCCACCAAATTGGATATCCAATGTACACCCTGTCATAGCTGGCAAAATCTGGTGCCGCATTTTCTTTCAATTCCACATTTCTATCATCTTCATTGTCGTGCTCCACGCTGACTCTGCTTTCACTGTCTGTCCAATCAAGATCCTCATCGGTATATGGTTCTACAGGTTCAAGTTCAAATAAATCACCACCTGTTTTCTCTGCAATGTACTCAGCCACACCTTTTGTTGTTCCTGTTGCGGAATAATACACAATTAAGGTTTTTGCATCGGCAGATGTTTCTTGTGTTGCTTCAGGTTCCACCGTTGGCTCTTCTGTTACTGTCTCTTTTGCTGTCGGTTCTTCTGTTGCTGTCTCTTCAGTTGCTGGCTCAGATGAGTTCGAATTTCCGCAAGCGGTGAGACCGAAAACCAATCCTGTCACTAATACTACTGATAATATTTTTTTCTTCATTTTGTTTTCTCCTTTTTCGTGATTTCTTGTTTTGTTTTTTCTATCAACCATTTTTGTAAATAATATGCTACAAATACCATCATTTCCATAATTGCAATATAATCGATTACAAATATTAATACGGGTTCCTCAAAATCAAAGAATGCAAAATGTGTTTGCATCATAATGTATTCTAGGAAGTCCCTTTTTACCAAAGCAATCACTCCGTAAATTGCAATCCCCATTGCTATTACTCTCAAAACTGTGGTTCTTGTTTTATTTGTTTCCTTGATATGAAACATCTTTCGAAACATGTTGATGATCATTCCATAATGAAGTCCCACATGAAAACTCATAAGTAAAAAGCTTATATATGCACATACCAAATGGATTGTTCTTGCCAACCCCACATTCATTCCAAATGGAAGAAAAGTAAATACGTACCCTGACATCGATATTCCGCTAAACATTTGTAAAAACAAAACGACCAGCATTCCTATATCTACAATTGTTTGTAAGATACGAGGTCCACTAAATGAACCATTCATCAGGTTTTTATACCAATTTCGGTTTAGAATCTGATGTAATATAATAAGAACAAGCAATACCGTTCCTGCTACCTCATGATAATCTCCTCCCGTGTAGGGATAACACATAGTCACAAACATAGCAATTGTCATTAAGATGTCGACTGTAATTTTTATTTTTAACTTCGTGTTCATACGTCTCCTACTGACATTCTTTTAATACTTCCAAAAGTTCCTCCGAACTAAATTTCTTACAGCAACCGCCCATAAGAAATGTGCTATCTGCAACCGCTTTAAAATCCGTATTCGCAGAGATATTCATCTGTTCAAAGGTCGCCGGCAAACTAACTTCTTTGATAAATTCAGCTAATGCATCTATAAACGCCTCTGCTAATTGCTCCTGACTTTTCCCATCCGGATTATTATTCCATACCTCTACGGCCAATCTGGCAAACTGCGTTGTTGCTTCTGGTAACATATGGCGATACAGAACTGGATGAATTACCGCTAATCCCTGTCCATGATTACAATCTGTATAAGCGCCCAGTTGATGTTCTAACATATGTGCCTGGAAATCAGTAACCTTTCCTATCTTTAATACACCATTTTCCGCCATTGCTGCCGCCCAGATTAATTCGCTCCTTGCTGCAACATCCTCTGGGTTTTCTATTGTTGCCCTTATATTTCGTATAATATTTCTCTGACATGCTTCATTTATTTCATCTGTAAGATTCAGATTTCTTGGTGTTCCCATATAGGTTTCCATACAGTGACTCAAGGAATCAAAGGCTCCCGAAATTACCTGTTTTATAGGCATAGACATGGTATATACAGGATCAAGAATTGCAAAGTCATAGAAAGCACCCCAAAGAGGAGCTTTTAACATCAACTCCTGATTTGTAATAACAGCTCCATTGTTCATCTCCGCTCCTGTACCAAAAGCTGTTACTACTGCACCAATAGGGATTGATTCTGTAGGCTGTTTGTGCTGAACATTTTCATAGTCCCAAATATCTGCGTCTAACTTTGCCTGCACAGAAACAATCTTGCAGCAGTCAATGACAGAACCTCCGCCAACTGCCAGAATAAAATCAACCTTTTCAGCTTTTGCAATTAGCGCACCTTCCTGCACTTTTTCATAGGTCGGATTTGACATAATTCCTGAAAACTCCACGACTTTCTTACCTGCATGTTCTAATAATTGCTTCAGTTCAGAATAGATTCCGTTCGCTTTAATGGAACCACCACCATAAGCTAACATAACAACTTTGCCAACATTACTTAATTCTGCAGGCAGATTTTTCTCTGCTGCTTTTTCTCCAAAATAAACTTTAGTTGGATAACGAAATGTAAATTCATTCATAGCAAACCACTCCTTTTCAAATTTTAAAGATTTATCTTTCCTTGTTTCTACTTTTTGATCTGCGATCCGCCAAACACCTCGGACATTTCCATCTGATCTAACGCTTGATCTAATGCGATAACTTCTTCTTTTGTCAATGCGATATCAGCTGCTTTCGCATTCTCAATCAATCGTTCCGGTTTTCTTGTTCCTGGAATTGGAACAATATACTCTTTTTTATTCATCATCCATGCCATAGATATCTGCGCAGATGTTGCATTCTTTTCTTTTGCTGTCTTATGTAATAATTCAAGTAGTTCCTGATTCTTATCTATGTTTTCCGCCTGGAACTGCGGCATAACACTTCTATAATCACTTCCTGATTCGAACTTTGAGTTCTTATCATACTTACCTGTCAAAAATCCATTTGCCATAGGTGAAAAAGCAACAAAACCAATCTTTAATTCTTCTAATGTATCAAATAAACTTTCATACTCACGATACATCATAGAATAGCGATTCTGTATTGCTGTCACCGGACAAACTGCATGAGCTTTTCGAATAGTTTCTTCTGTAGCTTCAGATAATCCCCAGTGAAGAATCTTTCCTTCTTTGATTAACTCAAGAATTACACCTGCCACCTCTTCAATTGGAACAACTGGATCTAATCTATGCTGATAATACAAGTCTATATAATCTGTCTGTAATCTCTGTAACGAGTTTTCTACTGACTCTCGTATCGTTTCTGGTCTGGAATCCGGTATCAGGGAATGATTTACCTTTCCATCACTCATATCAAAGTGAATTCCAAACTTGGTGGCTAATACGATTTCCTTTCGATGTGCTTTTAAGGCATTGCCTACAAGTTCTTCATTGTCATGTGGATTCTCTGGTGTACCATATACTTCTGCTGTATCAAAAAATGTATATCCCAAATCTATTGCCTGTTCTAAAAGCTTTGTCATTTCTTTTTTATCTGCTGGAGCTCCATATGCATGGCTCATTCCCATGCAACCAAGCCCAATAGCAGAAACTTTTAAATCTTTTCCTATTGTTCTGTATTGCAATATTGATTCCTCCCATTCTGTAAAAGAAGCTCTTTTCTATTTATTTAAATAATGGTTTTTTCAAATACATCCGCTACTAACTTCAGTTTTTCACGTATTTCTATTTTTTGAGGGCAATTCTTTTCACAAATACCGCATTTAATACATTCTGATGCTTTTCCATGTTTCATGCTTAGGTTGTTGTAATAGACCATTTGATTTCTTAAGTAAGAATTGTTTTCAAGTCGCTTCATATTGTTGTAGATTGCAAAATAATCCGGAATTGCAATGTTCTTTGGACATTCTGTTGTACAGTATCTGCAGTTGGTACATCCAATTTCTGTATTTTCTCGAATTACATCCGCCACTTTTTCAAGTAATTCTATTTCATATGTGTTAAGTGGAACAAAATTATTCATAAAAGATGTATTATCTAAAACCTGATCGAGTGTAGACATTCCACTAAGTACCATTTCTACTCCTTCAAGACTGGCCGCAAAGCGAATTGCCCAGGATGCAAGACTCAAATCTTCATCTTCTTTATGTAAAAGTTCTTTTGCTTTTTGGGGAAGATTAACAAGCGTTCCTCCCTTTACAGGTTCCATGACAATTATTTTCTTCTGATATTTTTTTGCAATTTCATAACATTCTCTTGCACGTATAGCTGGATCATTCCAGTCGAGATAATTAATCTGAAGTTGTACATATTCCATCTGTGGATACTTCTGTAATATTTCTTCTAACAGCTCAGGCGAACCATGAAAAGAAAATCCTACATGTCTTACATATCCCTGTTCTTTCATTTTCCGAATAAATTCAAACGTATGGTATTTACAAGCCAATGGATAAAACGCTTCTCCCATGTTATGTACTAGGTAATTATCAAAATAACTTACGCCACAGGTTTTCAGTTGGTTATGAAAAAAGGGTTCCTGATCTTGTTCTGACTTGATATAATTCATAGTGATTTTGTTTGCTAAAATATAGGTATTTCTATCATATCTGTCTGTCAGCGTTTGTTTTAAGGCAACCTCACTCATTTCATCATTGTAGCGATGAGCTGTATCAAAATAATTCAATCCGCTTTTCATAAACAGATCTACCATATTCTTTGTTAATTCCATATTTACTGTGGCACGATTTTCTTCATCATGTACTGGTAATCTCATAAATCCAAATCCAAGTTTTTTCATATGCTTCCTCCTTAAAGAACAAATTTCTTATTGCAAATAGTTCAAAATATTTTGAATCCATTTTTTTAGTACAACATCTTCAGTCATCATCAGCGTTCTCTGATTTTTTTGGGATGAAAATGTAAACTCCTGATCCATCAGAACTTTTTCTGCATTACACTCTTTTTTCATATCGCGAATTACTGTTCCTGACCATCCAGCATTTGTCATAAAAGGAATGACTGTCTTTTTTGAAAAATCATTCTCATTTAAAAATGTATGTACTGCTGGTGCCATGGTGTACCACCAAGTTGGAGTCCCGATTGCTATGACATCATAATCAGCGATTGCTTTATCGATTGCTTTTATTTTTGGAAGGAATCCTGCATCCACTTCCTTTTGGCCCTGACTTACTACCTCATCATAGCTTCCTTGATATGCCTTTACTGTTTCAATACGTGCAATGTCCGCACCACAGGCTTCTGCTAGCATTTCTGCGATTTCTTTTGTATTGTTAAAAGACCATGAATAGTAGACAACTAGCATCTTCTTCATTTTTTCCTTCACCCTTCCTAAAACTAACTAATCTTTTTTAACCATTCTGATATATGTGATTCTATTTTATGATTCTCGATATCACTCATTTCTAGTGGTAACCCTTCCAGTATTGTTGCGTTTGGTTCTAATTCTCTAATTGTCTTGTAAGTACCACCATCCCCACTTCCCATATGTGCATTAAATGGAACAATTGTCTTACCAAACAAATCATAGGAATCAAAAAATGTGTACATAATCATTGGCATGGTATACCACCACATTGGATATCCAATAAAAATAGTCTCATATTTATCTATATCAATTTCATTAAGTATTTCCGGTCTAAGATTCTTGTCATGCTCCTGTTTCGCATATGCTGCAAGCGCATCATAGTGTTCTCTGTTGCTGTCATATGGTTTAACCGGTTTGATTTCTACTAAATCAGCTCCTGTTTTTTTTGCTATCATTTCTGCTATTATCTTCGATGTTCCATAAACCGAAAAGTATAATACTAGTTTTTTCTTTTTTATCATTTTTCCTTATTCTCTCTTTCTTCTATTTGTAGTTCTTAGTTATTTTGTGCAAAAATATTTTCCAGCCAACTTGCATAATCTTCTACCCAGTCTCCATCGCCACCAAATCCATGTGGCCATCCATCAAGTACGATTGTCGTTGTAGAAACGCCAACTTCTTCCATTACTTTAACCTGTGCCTCAAATTGACTATAAAATGGATCTTCCGTTCCATAACAATAAAATGTTGGTGGAAGATTTCCAGATTTTAAATCTTCTACATCAGTAGATCCAAAACTCAATCTTCCATAAAAGGAATAAATCATTCCATCCGCTGATGCATGTGCAGGAATACTGTCTAACTCATCAGGGACATAATCTGCATCTAATGCTGTCCCATTTACATCTTCATCATAGTGCATTAGAAATTCTCCAGCCTGTATCCCTCCTGCTGAATACCCCATAACAGCTATATCATTAGGATCTATACCATAAATATCCGCGTTCTTACGAATAAATCTTACAGCACGCGCCACATCAAGTGCGCCCTCCTGTGGTGTATATGGGCGTAAACGGTAGTCAACGATGAATGTCTGATATCCTAGTTCTCTTAAATGAACTGCTGTTGGTAATGTATCTGTGTAATCTCCACGAAATTGATATGCTCCACCCGCCATCAATACAACAGCGCCTTTCACTGCAACTCCTTCTTTTACCGGAATAGCTGTTACATAAGGTCTAAAATCGTATGGATCAAAATATCCTGTCATATCTTCCGTAAATTTCGTTACAGCAGGTGCTTTTCCTTCTTCCCATAAATAAAATACCTGGACCTCGCTGGTATTAGGAACTGTGTTCAAAACTGTGACATTCCCTGCTGGTTCAGGCATTCTTCCATTCATTGCCGCTGTAGACCAATCAGATGTTCTTCCTGATCCAAAATCATAAATCTCTGGTAAATCGTCTGGGAGTGAAATCGTTTGTGTAGAACTTCCATCACGTAATTCATATGTTGACTCAAACGTTTTTTGACTTGTCATCTCACAACGCTCCGTTTCTTCTTTTTGATTATGATCTATATTTTCTTCCACACTTACATTTGTTCTTGTTACACATCCTGCAAGCATTACAGATGCTAACAATACTAATAAAATATGCTTTCTCAAATGCCTACCACCTTTTCGAATAACTACTCTGGCAATTATGTAATTATAATTAATAGGAATCTTAACTCAGATTCCCATTAACCTTTTACTCGTGAATCTTCATTCCATGAAGCGCTTTTACAAAGCCTGCATCAAAATGGTTTACAATCTCACTATGTCCCATATCTAATTTCGCAATTGCATCCATATCATCCTGTGTTAATTCGAAATCCCAGATATCAATGTTCTGTTCCATACGATCTTTATGAACAGACTTAGGGATGACTACCACTCCTCTTTGTGTATTCCATCGAAGCACTACTTGAGCTGCTGCTTTTCCATATTTATCAGCAATCTCAGTAAGAATTGGGTTGGTAAAGATTCCATGTTTTCCTTCTGCAAATGGTCCCCATGCTTCTGGCTGAACGCCATACTGTTTCATAACTGCAAGTGCATCTTCCTGCTGGAAGAATGGATGCACTTCCACCTGATTAACCGCTGGCATCACTTCCACTGTTTCACAAAGATTTGCGAGAACATGTGGATAGAAGTTGCATACTCCAATTGCTTTGATTTTTCCAGCTTTATATGCCTCTTCCATCGCACGGTACGCTCCAAAGTAATCGCCCATTGGCTGGTGAAGTAAATATAAATCAATATATTCTAAATCTAATTTTTCCAAAGATGTCTGAATAGCTTTTTTTGCACCTTCATAACTTGCATCCTGCACCCACAATTTTGTCGTAATAAAAAGATCTTCTCTTGCCACACCCGATGCAATGGCAGTTTCAATTGCTTTTCCAACCGCTTCTTCGTTGAAATATGCAGCTGCTGTATCAATCAAACGATATCCTGATGCAATGGCATCAACTACTGATTGTTCACACTGCGCTGGATCTGGTACCTGAAACACTCCAAATCCTTCTTTTGGCATTTTCACTCCGTTGTTTAATGTTACAAATTCCATATTGTCTCCTTTTCCTACGCTTTTTGCGTATATGCTATATACTGTTTTCCTAGTTCCATTATTTTAATCGTGGATTTTCCACTCATTAATCCATTTGGCGGTACATCCACTTCTGTGATCAATAATTGCGCTATGGCCCAGATCCAGATTGGAAATGTTTCTCATATCACTTTCCGTTAATTCAAAATCAAAAATACGTATGTTTTCTTCCATTCGCTCCTTATGAACTGTTTTAGGAATTGTAATCACTCCATTTTGAAGATGCCATCTTAAAACGATCTGTGCCACAGTTCTTTGGTATTTCTTTGCAAGCTTTTGTAACTGTGTATTGTGAAATATATCATGTTGCCCTTCTGATAAAGGTCCCCATGCCATTGGTTTCACATTGTAAGTCTTCATTATTTTAATCAAAGACTCGTTACACATAAATGGATGAATCTCCACCTGATCAATTACCGGTTTTATCCTACTATTCATGCATAGATCCACCAGACGATCTTCCATAAAATTACAGACACCAATACTTTTTATTACTCCTGCTTCTACCATGTCTTCCATCGCTCGCCATGCACTGTAATAATCTCCATAGGGTTGATGAATCAGATACAAATCCACGTAAGTTACTCCAAGATTCTTTAACGATAGTTCAAATGCATGCCTTGCCTCTTCATATCCTGCATCCTGAACCCATAACTTAGTTACGATATATAACTCATCTCGTGTAACCAATTTGTCTTTAATTGCTCTCTGAATCCCTTTCCCTATCGCCTGCTCATTTCCATAGGAAGATGCTGTATCAATCAGACGATACCCTTGTTTGATTGCTTCATATATGCATTCTTCGCATATCTTTTCCTCAAATATCTGAAAAGTACCATATCCTAAAGGTGGTATCTTTTCTCCATTGTGAAGTTCTATCATATTCATTCTCTCACCCTCTCCTCACAATGAAATCATATTATTTTTTTCAAAAAAAGTACAATACCCATTTCACATTGTGCTATAATATAAACGCATACTGAAAAGGAGGTATTTTATGTTCGAATTAAACCAACTAGAACAATTGCTGGCCATTGCTAATGCCGGAACTCTGTCAAAAGCTGCAGAACAGCTACATTTATCACAGCCCGCTCTTAGCCGCTCTATGCAAAGATTAGAAGAAGAACTGCAAGTCACTCTTTTTGAACGACAAAAAAACAAGATCACCTTTAACGCAAATGGTGACCTTGCTTTAGAACATGCAAAAACTATAATAAATAATGCTGAAACTATGATATCAGCTTTGCAAGCATTTGAACGAAGTCAACATACCTTTAGTATTGGCTCCTGTGCGCCTGCTCCTCTATGGCGTATTACCCCTGTTATTTCCAGACAATATACAGATATGACAATTCAATCAGATATAAAATCGCAAGACGCTTTGATTTCGGGATTGTACAATGATATATATCAGGTGATAATCACAACACATCCCTTAAATGATCCGGATGTTTGCTCTTACAAATATTTAGAAGAACATCTATATGTTGCCCTACCACCTGCTCATCCACTATCCACCAGAAAAAAACTTTCTCTTGCTGATATAAATGGTCAGACCATGTTATTGCTTTCTAGAATTGGATTTTGGTATGACATTTGTAAAGAAAAAATGCCTGACTCCTACTTTATTGTCCAGGATGAAGTCGAAGCATTAAATGAACTCCGTAAATCATCAGCACTTCCTACTTTTGCGACTAATTTGACTGCTCAGGGACGGACTGCGGATGCAAATCGAATTCTAATTCCACTTACTGATTCTGAAGTGAATGTTACCTTCTTCTGCTGTATTAAAAAATCAAATAATCATCGGCTAAGTAAATTTATAGCAAGTATACAATAAGGTGCATTTTATTCAATTATGCTATGTCATAACTCTAACTCACCAAATTCTTTGGCATAAACTTGGCATAAAACTGTAGTTGCGATTCTTGTAATCCCAGTAAATCCAAG
>SAAH01000090.1 GCA_009929525.1 Clostridia bacterium
TTTCCTTTGTTTGTATTAGTTCGTCGCTAAATACTTTATCACAAAGTTGGTGTTCTCTTTTTATTATTTTCCATTATCCGAATAAAATTTTACACTAGCATAATTCACTTCTTTACATATATGTAGACAACAAAAAATCCCCAGAAACCGAAGTCTCTGGGGAAATTCTTTATATTGTTATGATAACAAATACTTAATTACTCGATAACTGTAGCAACACGTCCTGAACCTACAGTACGTCCACCTTCACGAATAGCGAATGTAAGACCCTGCTCCATAGCGATTGGATGGATCAGTTCGATGCTCATCTCTACGTTATCACCAGGCATACACATCTCTGTTCCTTCTGGAAGGGAGATAACACCTGTTACGTCTGTTGTTCTGAAGTAGAACTGTGGACGATAGTTGTTGAAGAATGGAGTATGACGTCCACCCTCGTCTTTTGTCAGAACGTAAACCTGAGCTGTGAATTTTTTGTGGCATGTAACAGAACCTGGTTTAGCCAGAACCTGTCCACGAACGATATCTGTTCTCTGAACTCCACGAAGAAGAGCACCGATGTTATCACCAGCCTGAGCCTCGTCAAGAAGTTTACGGAACATCTCGATACCAGTTACAACAGTTTTTCTTGTTTCTTCTTTAACACCAAGGATTTCTACTTCATCATTGAGATGCAGAACACCACGCTCTACTCTACCAGTTGCAACAGTACCACGACCAGTAATAGTAAATACGTCCTCGATAGGCATCAGGAAAGGTTTGTCTGTGTCACGCTCTGGGTCTGGGATCCAGCTGTCAACAGCATCCATAAGTTCCATGATCTTGTCTCCCCATTCTCCTGAAGGATCTTCAAGAGCTTTCAGAGCAGAACCCTGGATAATTGGAGTATCATCTCCTGGGAATTCGTACTCGCTTAACAGCTCACGGATTTCCATATCTACCAGTTCAAGAAGTTCTTCATCATCAACCATATCACATTTGTTCATGAATACAACGATGTAAGGAACACCTACCTGACGGGACAGAAGGATATGCTCTTTTGTCTGAGCCATTACACCATCTGTTGCAGCAACAACAAGGATAGCGCCATCCATCTGTGCAGCACCAGTGATCATGTTTTTAACGTAGTCAGCATGGCCTGGGCAGTCAACGTGTGCATAATGACGTTTTTCTGTCTCATACTCAACGTGAGCTGTAGAGATTGTGATTCCACGTTCTCTCTCTTCTGGAGCTTTATCGATATTAGCGAAATCTACTTCTGTGTTACCAGCAACTCTTGCTGCAAGTGTTTTTGTGATAGCAGCTGTCAGAGTAGTTTTACCATGGTCAACGTGTCCAATGGTACCAATGTTAGCATGTGGTTTGTTTCTTTCAAATTTAGCTTTAGCCATTATTAATTTCCTCCTTGAAACTTTAGCCTCTAAGGCAATTAGTCAATTTTTTCATTGAACCTGCTATCCTTGATTATATTGCAAATCAAGGATATTTGCAAGTCATATTTATATTATTTACCTCTTGAAGAAAGTACTTTTTCCTGTACAGACTTTGGAACTGGCTTATATTTCTCGAAGAACATAGAGTAGTTACCACGTCCCTGTGTTCTGGAACGAAGATCTGTAGCATATCCAAACATTTCTGCAAGCGGAACGTATCCACGGATCATCTTTCCTCCGCCGATATCTTCCATTCCTTCGATACGACCACGACGGGAGTTGATATCACCGATAACATCACCCATGTAATCTTCTGGAGTTGTTACTTCAACTCTCATGATAGGCTCAAGAAGTACTGGAGATGCTTTCTGCATAGCATCCTTGAACGCCATAGAACCAGCGATGTGGAATGCCATCTCAGAAGAATCGACTTCATGATAAGAACCATCATATACATTTGCATGGATACCTACTACTGGGAATCCGCCCAGAATACCGGACTTCATAGCCTCTTCGATACCTTCACCAACTGCTGGGATGTATTCTTTCGGAATAGCACCACCGACAACGGTAGATTCGAACTTATAGGTTTCCTCTGCATTTGCATCCATAGGATTGAATTTAACTTTACAATGTCCGTACTGACCACGTCCACCAGACTGTTTTGCATATTTGTGCTCAACATCAACTGGTTTTGTGATTGTCTCTTTGTAAGCAACCTGTGGTGCACCAACGTTAGCTTCTACTTTGAATTCACGAAGCAGACGGTCAACGATGATATCCAGATGAAGCTCACCCATACCGGCGATAATAGTCTGACCAGTTTCCTGGTTAGTATGTGCACGGAATGTAGGATCTTCTTCTGCAAGTTTTGCAAGAGACTCACCAAGTTTGCCCTGGCCAGCTTTTGTCTTAGGCTCGATAGCCAGCTCGATAACTGGTTCCGGGAACTCCATAGACTCAAGGATAACTGGTGCCTGATCATCACAGATTGTATCACCAGTAGTACTGAATTTGAATCCAATAGCTGCTGCGATATCTCCTGCGTATACTTTATCAAGCTCCATTCTCTTGTTGGCATGCATCTGAAGGATACGGCCAACACGTTCTTTTTTGCCTTTTGTAGCATTTAATACATAAGAACCTGAATTCATTGTTCCTGAGTATACACGGAAGTATGCCAGTTTACCAACGAATGGGTCTGTCATGATCTTAAATACCAGAGCGGAGAATGGCTCTTCGTCAGATGAATGACGAACAACTTCATTTCCGTCCATATCTGTACCATCGATTGGTGGGATATCTGTTGGAGCAGGCATGAATTCAATAACTGCATCAAGCAATTTCTGAACACCTTTGTTTCTGTAAGCAGTTCCACAGCATACAGGAATAGCTGCACATTCGCAGGTTCCTTTTCTAAGTGCTGCTTTCAATGCTTCTACAGAAGGCTCTTCTCCTTCAAGGTACTCCATCATCAGATCATCATCCAGCTCACAGATCTTCTCTACCAGCTCTGTATGATACAGTTCTGCGTCGTCTGCCATGTCTTCTGGGATGTCTACGATTGAGATATCTTCGCCTTTTTCATCATTGTAGATGTAAGCTTTCATCTCAAACAGATCGATGATTCCTTTGAATTCATCTTCTTTGCCGATTGGCAGCTGAAGACAAATTGCATTTTTTCCTAATCTTGTTTTAATCTGATCTACAGCGTTATAAAAATCTGCGCCCAGGATATCCATCTTATTGATGAATGCCATACGCGGAACGTTGTAGGTATCTGCCTGACGCCATACATTTTCTGACTGAGGCTCAACACCACCTTTGGCACAGAATACACCAACTGCACCATCAAGTACACGCAGGGAACGCTCAACTTCTACAGTGAAGTCAACGTGACCTGGGGTATCAATGATGTTGATACGATGCTCTGATGCACCCGGTTTTGCTTTACAGTTTTCCTGCTGAGTCCAGTGACATGTAGTAGCTGCAGAAGTAATTGTGATACCTCTTTCCTGCTCCTGTTCCATCCAGTCCATGGTAGCAGTACCTTCATGTGTATCTCCAATTTTATAGTTTACACCGGTGTAGTATAAGATACGCTCTGTAAGAGTTGTCTTACCCGCATCGATATGCGCCATAATACCAATATTTCTGGTTCTCTCTAATGGATATTCTCTTCCAGCCAATTGGATTTCCTCCTTTAGAATCTGTAATGAGCAAATGCCTTATTAGCTTCTGCCATTTTGTGCATGTCTTCTTTACGTTTTACAGATGCACCGGTGTTGTTCATAGCATCCAGAAGCTCATTAGCCAGTCTGTCTTCCATGGTCTTTTCGCCTCTCTTACGAGAAAACATTGTTAACCAACGAAGAGCCAGAGCCTGACGTCTCTCTGGACGAACCTCGATAGGTACCTGATAAGTAGCTCCACCGATACGTCTTGCCTTTACCTCAAGTACAGGCATAATGTTATTCATTGCTTCTTCAAAAACTTCAAGTGCTGGTTTTCCAGCTTTTTCTTCAATTTTAGTGAAAGCTCCGTATACAATCTTCTGTGCTACACCTTTCTTACCATCTAACATGATGTTGTTGATAAGTTTTGTAACAACTTTGTTGTTGTACATTGGATCCGCTAAAACGTCTCTTTTTTGAGTATGTCCTTTACGTGGCACGTTACTTCCCTCCTTAATCAATAGATTATCTCTTAGGTACTCACATGACCTGCTGAGCAGTTAAACAGCCTGTCAACTATGTGTTCGCACTGGTAAATTCCTCTATTTTACCCGCAACCATCAGGGTATAAATGGAATGACCGTACATAGTGTTGTGATGTTAGTTGTGTTAATTAATTATTTTTTAGGTCTCTTTGCTCCGTACTTGGAACGAGCCTGTCTTCTATTAGCAACACCTGCAGTATCAAGTGTACCTCTGATGATATGATATCTTGTACCTGGTAAGTCCTTTACACGACCACCACGGATCAAGACTACGCTATGCTCCTGAAGGTTATGACCTTCTCCTGGGATATAGCTTGTTACTTCGATTCCATTGGAAAGACGAACTCTGGCGATCTTACGAAGAGCTGAGTTAGGTTTCTTAGGTGTAGCAGTCTTAACGGCTGTACATACGCCTCTCTTCTGTGGTGAAGACATATCGCTGGATTTTTTTCTTAATGAGTTAAAACTTTTCTGCAGAGCAGGAGCGGTAGATTTCTTAACAGAAGTCTGACGTCCTTTTCTTACTAACTGATTAAATGTTGGCATTCCATTTCACCTCCTGTAGTATTTTCATATAGAATGTTCTGTGGTTGCTATTATTCATAGTATTCATGTGCATAAAAATAACTGCATCTTGTATGCACGCTTATGTATTATATCCTCTGAAATATAAAAAGTCAAGGGAAATAATCTGATTTTCTCAGACTTTCCCTTGACTTTAACATGTTCTTTATATTACTCGTCTGTCAGAACGATTTCTTCCATATCGTCTGCGCCGATGATCTCGTCATCGTCATCATCTTCAATGTCATCAATCAGATCATCCGATACATCTAATAATTCATCATCATCCAGATCAAGATCGATCTCATCAAAATCATCATCCTCTGGAAGTTCCAGCATGTCATCTGTAGAAAGCTTAACATTGCTGTAACGTTTCAGACCTGTACCTGCCGGAATCAGTTTTCCGATCAATACGTTCTCTTTCAGACCGATCAATCTATCGACTTTTCCCTTGATAGCTGCTTCTGTCAGTACCTTTGTTGTTTCCTGGAAGGATGCTGCTGACAGGAAAGAATCTGTAGCAAGTGATGCCTTTGTAATACCAAGCATTACCTGTTTTCCTTCTGCCGGTTCTTTTCCTTCTTCGATCAGTTTTTCATTCTCATCTTCATAATCAAGAATGTTAACAAGAGTTCCTGGAAGGAATTCTGCATCTCCGTTGTCCTCGATACGAACTTTCTTCAGCATCTGACGTACGATAACTTCGATATGTTTATCATTGATTTCTACACCCTGAAGGCGGTATACTCTCTGAACCTCACGAAGCATATAATCCTGAACTGCACGAACACCTTTGATCTTCAGAATATCATGCGGATTTACAGAACCTTCTGTCAGCTCATCACCGGCTTCGAGCATCTGTCCATCCATAACTTTGATTCTGGAACCATAAGGGATCAGATAAGTCTTAGAATCACCATTCTCATTGTCTGTGACAACGATCTCACGTTTCTTCTTCGTATCTTTGATCGCAACCTGTCCTTTGATCTCAGTGATGATAGCAAGTCCTTTTGGCTTTCTTGCTTCAAAAAGCTCCTCGACACGGGGAAGACCCTGTGTGATATCTCCACCGGCAACACCACCGGTATGGAAAGTACGCATGGTCAGCTGTGTACCAGGCTCACCAATAGACTGTGCTGCGATGATACCAACAGACTCACCAACCTGAACCGCTTCACCTGTTGCCATGTTGGCACCGTAACATTTTGCACAGATACCAATCTTGCATCTACAGCTTAAGATCGTACGGATCTTGATCTCTTCAAATGGATTTCCATTTGCGTCCACGCCTTCGCTCATGACTTTGGCTGCACGCTTAGGTGTGATCATATGATTTGCTTTTACGATCACATTACCATCTTTATCTTTGATCGTCTCACAGGAGAATCTTCCTGTAATACGTTCCTGAAGGCTTTCGATTTCTTCTTTTCCATCGGTAAATCCTTTTACAGACATACCTACGATCTCATCTTTTCCTTCACAACAGTCAACTTCTCTTACGATCAGCTCCTGAGATACATCAACAAGACGTCTTGTCAGGTATCCTGAATCGGCTGTACGAAGAGCAGTATCTGAAAGTCCTTTACGAGCTCCATGTGCAGACATGAAGTACTCCAGTACGTCAAGACCTTCACGGAAGTTTGACTTGATTGGCAGCTCGATCGTATGACCTGTTGTATCAGCCATCAATCCACGCATACCAGCCAGCTGTTTGATCTGTTTGTCAGATCCACGGGCTCCAGAGTCAGCCATCATAAAGATGTTATTATATTTATCAAGACCTGTCAGAAGTGCTTTTGTCAGCGCATCGTCAGTCTGTTTCCATGTTTCAACAACTTCTTTATAACGCTCTTCCTCAGTGATCAGACCACGCTTGAAGTTACGTGTGATCTTATCAACGGTATCCTGTGCATTCTGGATCATCTCAGGTTTCTGCGGCGGCACTGTCATATCAGAGATAGATACGGTCATAGCTGCTCTTGTAGAGTATTTGTAACCAGTAGCTTTGATATCATCAAGTACCTCTGCAGTCTTTGTTGCACCGTGAGTATTGATAACTTTTTCAAGAATCTGTTTCAGCTGTTTCTTTCCAACATGGAAATCAACTTCCAAAAGCATCTCATTTTCTTCTTTTGTACGATCAACAAATCCCAGATCCTGCGGCAGGATCTCATTGAAAAGGAAACGTCCCAGTGTGGACTCTACATTACGGATCACTACTTCACCGTTTGATCTCGTCTTTTCACAACGGATATTTACTCTTGTCTGAAGAGTGATATAACCATTCTCATAGGCCAATATTGCCTCATTAAGATTCTTAAAATAAGAACCTTCTCCCTGGCTTCCCGGTCTCTCCTGTGTCAGATAGTAGATACCAAGGACCATATCCTGTGAAGGAACGGCTACAGGACCACCATCAGATGGTTTCAACAGGTTGTTTGGTGACAGGAGCAGGAAACGGCACTCTGCCTGTGCTTCTACTGACAGTGGAAGATGGACAGCCATCTGGTCACCATCGAAATCGGCATTGAACGCTGTACAAACCAGTGGATGAAGCTTAATAGCTTTACCCTCGACCAGGATAGGCTCAAATGCCTGAATACCCAGACGATGGAGTGTAGGTGCACGGTTCAGCATGACCGGATGCTCTTTGATAACATCTTCAAGCACATCCCATACTTCCGGCTGCAGTTTCTCTACCATTTTCTTAGCATTTTTAATATTGTGTGCTGTACCGTTTGCTACCAATTCTTTCATAACAAATGGTTTGAACAGCTCGATAGCCATTTCTTTTGGAAGACCACACTGATAAATCTTCAGTTCTGGTCCTACAACGATAACGGAACGTCCTGAATAGTCTACACGTTTTCCCAGAAGGTTCTGACGGAAACGTCCTGATTTACCTTTCAGCATATCAGACAGAGACTTCAATGCTCTGTTTCCAGGTCCAGTTACCGGACGGCCACGGCGGCCATTATCGATCAGCGCATCTACAGCTTCCTGCAGCATACGTTTTTCATTGCGGACAATGATATCCGGAGCACCGAGCTCCAGCAGTCTTTTCAGACGGTTGTTACGGTTGATGATACGACGATACAGATCATTCAGGTCAGACGTTGCAAAACGTCCTCCATCCAACTGTACCATAGGACGAAGATCCGGAGGAATGACCGGCACTACATCCATGATCATCCACTCAGGTTTATTTCCTGATTCGCGGAATGCTTCTACAACTTCAAGACGTTTGATGATACGGGCACGTTTCTGTCCTGTTGCATCTTTCAGTCCTGTCTTAAGTTCAACAGATTCTTTTTCCAGATCGATGGCCTGCAGTAATTCTTTAATAGATTCTGCTCCCATACCTACTCTGAATTCGTATCCAAACTTTTCTCTTGCTTCCTGATACTCTCTCTCCGTCAATACCTGTTTTACGGACAGATCACTGTTAGCAGGATCAAGAACAATATAATTAGCAAAATAAAGAACTTTCTCCAGTGTTCTTGGAGACAGATCCAGAATCAGACCCATACGGGACGGGATTCCTTTAAAATACCAGATATGGGAAACAGGAGCTGCAAGCTCGATATGTCCCATACGCTCTCTACGAACGCTTGCTTTTGTAACTTCTACTCCACAACGATCGCAGACAACACCTTTATAACGGATTTTCTTATATTTACCACAATGACACTCCCAGTCTTTGCTTGGTCCGAAAATTTTCTCACAGAACAAACCATCTTTTTCTGGTTTTAATGTTCTGTAATTGATAGTTTCCGGTTTTTTTACCTCACCTCTGGACCATTCGCGAATCTTCTCCGGCGATGCCAGACCAATCTTGATCGCGTCGAACGTCATTGGTTGATATACATCTTTATTGGTTGTTTCAGCCATTAGGTTGCTCCTTTCTCAGACTACGCCATGTAACTACTCAAAAGATCTTAGTTACTCCAGATCTAACAGTTCCTCACTCTCAGCCACATCTTCCACTACGTCTTCTTCAACGTCTACCAGTTCATCACCTTCGAATTCCTGTTTGCTGAATCCATAGCTGCTAAATGATTCTTTTTCATCATGATAGTGCTTGTCATCACCCTCGATGATGGAGCGAAGATCAGTATCACCATAGTCAATGCTTTCCATGATTTCCACTTCTGTATTGTCTTCTTTCAACACTTTAACGTCCAGACAAAGAGACTGAAGCTCTTTGAGCAATACCTTAAAGGATTCCGGAATACCTGGCTCAGGGATATTATCTCCCTTGATAATAGCTTCATAAGTCTTTACACGACCAACAACATCATCAGATTTTACAGTAAGGATCTCCTGCAGAGTGTAGGATGCACCATAAGCCTCCAGTGCCCATACCTCCATCTCTCCGAAACGCTGTCCGCCGAACTGAGCTTTTCCACCCAGAGGCTGCTGTGTTACAAGAGAGTAAGGACCAGTTGAACGAGCATGGATCTTATCGTCAACCAGATGATGAAGTTTCAGATAATGCATGTGACCGATAGTAACAGGACTGTCGAAATACTCACCAGTACGTCCGTCACGAAGTCTTACCTTTCCGTCACGGGAAATCGGAACACCCTTCCATAATTTTCTATGCTCTCTGTTTTCATACAGATAGTCATATACTTCCGGAAGTAATTCTTCTTTATGTCTTGCTGAGAATTCTTCCCAGCTTAAGTTTACATAATCATTTGCCAGTTCCAGTGTATCCATGATGTCGTCCTCGTTAGCGCCATCAAATACCGGAGTAGCAATATTAAATCCAAGTGCTTTGGCAGCAAGGCTCAGATGAATCTCAAGTACCTGTCCGATATTCATACGGGAAGGCACACCAAGAGGATTCAATACGATGTCCAAAGGACGTCCGTTTGGAAGGAATGGCATATCCTCCACTGGAAGCACTCTGGAAACAACACCCTTGTTACCATGACGACCGGCCATCTTATCACCAACAGAGATTTTTCTCTTCTGAGCGATATAGATACGAACCGCCTGATTTACTCCTGGAGACAACTCATCTCCATTTTCTCTTGTGAATACTTTTGCATCCACGATAATACCATATTCACCATGCGGCACCTTCAGCGATGTGTCACGTACTTCACGTGCCTTCTCACCAAAGATCGCACGCAGCAGACGCTCTTCTGCAGTCAGCTCTGTTTCTCCCTTAGGAGTAACTTTACCAACCAGAATATCACCTGCACGAACCTCAGCACCAATACGGATGATACCACGCTCATCCAGATCTTTCAGAGCATCATCACCAACGCCTGGAACATCCTTTGTGATTTCTTCCGGTCCGAGCTTTGTATCTCTTGCTTCTGCTTCATATTCTTCGATATGAATAGAAGTATAAACATCTTCCTGAACAAGTCTTTCACTCAGAAGTACAGCATCCTCGTAGTTGTAACCTTCCCATGTCATGAATCCGATCAATGGATTCTTACCAAGAGCCAGTTCTCCATCACGTGTTGAAGGACCATCAGCGATAACCTGGCCAGCTTCCACATGTTCGCCTTTTACTACGATAGGCTTCTGATTGTAACAGTTGCTCTGGTTACTTCTGAGGAATTTGGTCAGATGATATACATCTGTCGTTCCATCATCATTTTTCATGGTGATTTCCTTAGAAGAAGACTTGGAAATAGTTCCAGATTTCTTAGCAACCATACAAACGCCTGAGTCAACAGCCGCTTTTGCTTCCATACCTGTACCAACTACAGGTGCTTCTGTGATCATCAGCGGTACCGCCTGACGCTGCATGTTGGAACCCATCAGCGCACGGTTCGCATCGTCATTCTGAAGGAATGGAATCAATGCTGTAGCTACAGAGAATACCATCTTAGGAGATACGTCCATGTAGTCAAATCTCTGTCTCTCATATTCCTGTGTCTCTTCACGATAACGACCGGAAACATTCTTACGAATAAAGTATCCGTTCTCATCCAATGGCTCATTCGCCTGTGCTACATGATAATTATCTTCTTCATCAGCTGTCATATAAACAACTTCATCTGTAACTCTTGGGTTCTTCGGATCTGTTTTATCAATCTTACGATAAGGAGCCTCTACAAAACCATACTCATTGATTCTTGCATAAGATGCAAGTGAGTTGATCAGACCAATGTTTGGTCCCTCAGGAGTCTCGATAGGACACATTCTTCCGTAATGGGAATAATGTACATCTCGAACCTCAAATCCTGCACGATCACGGGACAGACCACCAGGTCCCAATGCAGAGAGACGTCTCTTATGTGTCAGCTCACCCAGAGGGTTATTCTGGTCCATGAACTGTGACAGCTGTGATGAACCAAAGAATTCTTTTACAGCTGCGGTTACTGGTTTTATATTGATCAGGGACTGCGGAGAGATACCCTCTGCATCCTGTGTTGTCATTCTTTCACGTACTACTCTTTCCAGTCTGGACATACCGATCCTGTACTGGTTCTGCAGAAGTTCTCCAACCGCACGGATACGACGATTTCCCAAATGATCGATATCATCGTCATTTCCAATACCATACTCCAGATGAATGTTGTAGTTAATAGAAGCAAAAATATCTTCTTCTGTGATATGCTTCGGAATCAGTTCATGTACATGACGGCTGATAGCATCTTTTAACTCGTCCTCATCTTCGTTCTCTTCCATAAGCTGAGCCAGTACCGGATAATAAACCAGTTCTGTGATTCCCAGTTCCGAAGGAACGCAATCAACAAAGTTCGTAAGATCCACCATCATATTAGAAAGAACTTTTACATTTCTTTCTTCTGTCTGAATCCACACAAATGGAACCGCCGCATTCTGGATAGAATCTGCCAGTTCTTTTGTAACTTCTGTTCCTGCTTCAGCCAAAATCTCGCCAGTAGTTGTATCCACAACGTCTTCTGCCAGGACATGTCCTGTGATACGATTTCTGAGAAGCAGTTTTTTATTGAATTTATATCGGCCTACCTTAGCTAAATCATAACGTTTTGCATCGAAGAACATGCTGTTGATCAAGCTTCTTGCGCTCTCCACTGCCAAAGGCTCACCTGGACGGATCTTTTTATAAAGTTCCAGAAGACCTTCTTCATAGCAGGTAGCTGTATCCTTTGTAAAGCTCGCAAGGATCTTAGGCTCTTCACCAAACATCTCAACGATCTCAGCATTGGTTCCGCGTCCTAACGCACGGATCAGAACAGTGATCGGAACCTTTCTTGTTCTGTCTACACGTACATAGAACACATCATTGGAATCAGTCTCATACTCCAGCCAAGCTCCACGGTTAGGGATAACTGTAGATGAGAATAATCTCTTACCAATTTTATCATGGGCGATAGCATAATAAATACCAGGGGAACGTACTAACTGGCTGACAATAACACGCTCAGCACCATTTATTACAAAGGTACCAGTCGCGGTCATCAACGGCAAATCTCCCATGAAAATCTCATGCTCTTTAATTTCGTCGTTTTCTTTATTGTACAATCTGACCTTAACTTTTAAAGGTGCAGCATATGTTGCGTCTCTTTCTTTGCATTCCTCGATGGTATACTTCACATCGTCTTCACACAAAGTAAAGTCCACAAACTCTAAGCTCAACTTCCCACTATAATCTGTAATAGGAGAGATATCGTCAAAAACTTCTCTTAATCCGTCCTCAAGGAACCAATTATAAGAATCTTTCTGAACTTCTATCAAGTTGGGCATTTCCAAAACTTCTTTTTGTCTCTGGTAGCTCATCCGCATACTCTTGCCATTTGTAATTGGACGTATTCTGTTATTTTCCATAGACTGTTTCACCCCTTGTGTATTTGATTTATTACCGCTCATGCCTTCTCGTGCTCATATATTTAGACTGGTAGGCATATCTTGCCATAATAGTGCATTTTTTACAATATCACAGATTGTCAATACTGTCAATTGTTTTTTTGTATTTTTTCGATATTTTTGCATTTTCTGTTTTTATTTCATTTTCATCAATGTTTCTTTTTCATTTTGCTTCCATATACTTCTGCTTCTTGAATTCTCCACGCCGTCACAGTATAATAGTAATTGATCCGGCAGCTGCAGATCCATAGGGCAGTTACCGTTCATTTTTTAAGTATCTTATACAAAGGGGGACACTTATGAGTTGGGAAGAAAAATGTATTCCAGCCTTGCTGGATCAAGAGGTGTTTTTATCTCCACAGCATTTCTCGCGGTTCGAGACTATATTTGCTTTTTTGCGTCATCAACAGTTCTTCAATAAAGGCCTTTGCAAATATGCTGTATTAGCTTCATGGGATCAGGCACATTTCAATTATTTTGATTCAGCCGTCCATGAAATGGCCGATAACAAAGAAATCACCTGTGACACATTGATCAAATCTGCCAGGAAGTATACTGATGATCCAGACCAGAATCGCGGACAGATCGTAAAACTTGCCATTGAATTCCTGGAACATCCAGATTCAACACCTTCTGAAACATTAATACTTAAGCTTTCCAAAGCCTGGATACCTATCGTAGACAGTGCGATCAGCGCAAGTCTGGCTTTGGACAATCTGTAGCCATGTGACTCCCCGAAGAGACACAGGACAGTACATACGCAAGAAAGGCACTGAAGAAAATGCTGACATTTTCCCAGTGCCTTTCTTGTTATCAAAACTTTAGACAAGTTCAAAAGTCGTCTGAATTATTTCAGAGTTACTTTTGCTCCTTCGCCTTCAAGTTTAGCTTTCAGTT
The DNA here is from genome assembly GCA_009929525.1 of Clostridia bacterium. Taxonomy (GTDB): domain Bacteria; phylum Bacillota; class Clostridia; order Lachnospirales; family Lachnospiraceae; genus Oliverpabstia. The sequence goes on from SAAH01000090.1 coordinate 13,432, forward strand.
CTTCAGCTTCTGCTTTAGATGCTGCTTCTTTGAGTACCTTAGGTGCTCCGTCAACAACTTCTTTAGCTTCTTTCAGGCCAAGACCTGTAGCTTCACGAACAACTTTGATAACTTTAACTTTGTTTGGTCCAACTTCTGTCAGCTCAACGTCAAACTCATCTTTCTCTTCTGCTGCTTCTGCTGCTCCGCCTGCTGCTGCTACAACAACACCTGCTGCTGCAGATACACCAAATTCTTCTTCACATGCTTTTACTAATTCGTTCAGTTCTAATACAGATAACTCTTTGATAGCTTCAATAAATTCAGCTGTAGTTAATTTTGCCATTATAATTTACCTCCAATATGATTTTTATTTTCTTTTTGTTAGGTTTTGCAGCTATGCTGCATTTTTCTTCGTTTTCAGCTCGCTTTCGCTAAGAGCATTATGGAAGTTCAATTTCGCTTCGCTCGATTGAACGGCTAAAACTCTAACCTCAAGCTTCGCTTTCAGCTCGCTTTCGCTAAGAGTTTTATGCCTCTTTGGATTCTGCGATCTGGCTGATGACTCTTGCAAAGTTTGCGATTGGAGACTGAATGCTTCCAAGCAATTTTCCAAGAAGTTCTTCTCTTGAAGGTACTTCAGACAGAGCCTTGATTCCGGCCTGATCATAGTAACCATCTTCAACAACACCTGCGATCAGTTCCAGCTTTGGATTAGTCTTTGCAAATTTTGCAAGGATTCTTGCTGGAGCAGTTGCGTCTTCTTTAGAAATAGCCAGTGCGTTAGTTCCATCCAGATGTTTGCAAAGTTCCTCGCATGGAGTTCCTTTGAATGCAAAGTTCATCATCGTGTTCTTGTATACTTTGTAAGTAATACCAGCTTCTCTTAAGTCCTTACGCAGCTGAGTGTCCTGAGCAACCGTCAGTCCGCTGTAGTTTACGAGCACAACGCTCTTCGCATCAGCAATATTCTGTGAAATTTCTTCCACAACTGGTTTTTTCAGTTCTACTTTTGCCATAATTGGTGCACCTCCTTATAGATTTGTTAGTGTACCGCCAAAATATGAAAAAAACCTCTCTGTACGCGACAAAGAGGACTTCGATTCTTATACTAAGAATGTATTTTCCTCGGCAGGCGTACAAGCCTTATACCTTTCGGCACCTGCTGTCTTCGGCGTGATACTAAAATATAATATCATCAAGCTTTTCGCTTGTCAATATTTTTTTGAAATTGAGGGCAGAAAATTTCTTTCCTGCCCCATATTTTATATATTACACAAGTTTTAATGGGTTAATCTTTACACCAGGTCCCATTGTAGGAGCGATTGTAACGCTTCTTAAATAAGTACCTTTCAGTGTAGAAGGTTTTGCTTTGTTGATAGCACCCATCAGCGTCTGGAAGTTGTCCGCTAACTTCTCTTCTGTGAAAGAAGCTTTTCCGATTGGCACGTGAATGATGTTTGTTTTGTCAAGACGATATTCAATCTTACCAGCTTTAATCTCCTGAACAGCTTTAGTAACGTCCATAGTTACTGTACCAGCTTTAGGGTTTGGCATTAAGCCTTTCGGTCCAAGTACACGACCCAGACGTCCAACAACACCCATCATGTCCGGTGTAGCAACAACTACGTCAAAGTCAAACCATCCTTCGTTCTGGATCTTCGGGATCAGTTCCTCTGCTCCAACGAATTCTGCGCCAGCTGCCTGAGCTTCATCAGCTTTAGCACCCTTTGCGAATACCAGTACGCGAACTGTTTTACCAGTTCCGTGAGGCAGAACTACTGCACCACGAATCTGCTGATCTGCATGACGTCCGTCACATCCTGTTCTGATATGAGCTTCGATTGTTTCATCAAATTTTGCAACAGCAGCTTTTTTAACTGCAGCGATTGCTTCTTCAGGATCATACAGTTTTGTACGATCAACTGCTTTTGCACTCTCTAAATATTTTTTACCGTGTTTCATTTCCTATAACCTCCTGTGGTAATTGCGGGGATTGCCCTCCCACGTCTTTGATTTTTAAATTGCTTATTGTCAGGTTTACATTTGCTCATCCAAGCGGATTAGTCCTCAACAACGATACCCATACTTCTTGCAGTACCTGCAACCATGCTCATAGCTGCTTCGATAGATGCTGCATTCAGGTCTGGCATTTTGATCTCAGCAATTTCTTTAACTTTGTCTTTGGAAATTGTAGCTACTTTTGTCTTGTTCGGAACGCCTGAACCAGATTTGATGTTACAAGCTTTCTTCAGCAAAACTGCAGCTGGTGGAGTTTTGGTTATAAAGCTGAAACTTCTGTCTGCATATACTGTAATAACAACAGGGATGATAACATCACCTTTGTCTGCAGTTCTAGCATTGAATTCTTTTGTGAACTGTACGATATTAACACCGTGCTGACCAAGAGCTGGTCCAACTGGTGGTGCTGGTGTTGCTTTGCCAGCAGGAATCTGTAATTTGATATATCCTGTTACTTTCTTTGCCATTGTAATGACCTCCTATAATGTGGTAATTGCGGGGATTTCCCTCCCACGAACCATACCCGGTTTTCTATGGTTCTGTTTACATCTTTTTAACTTCTGCGAAACTGATCTCTACCGGAGTCTCGCGACCAAACAACTCAACATTGATCGTCACAACCTGTTTCTGTTTGTTGATACTCTGGATCACACCAGTCGTATCTTTCCATGCACCGCCGGTAACAACTACGCTGTCGCCTTCTGCATAATCGATTTCGAAGGCTGCCTCCTGGATTCCCAGTGGCCCCATCTCCTCTTCAGTTAAAGGCACCGGCTTGGATCCCGGTCCGACAAATCCGGTCACACCACGGGTGTTACGAACAACATACCAGGTATCATCATTCATAACCATGTTGATAAGAACATATCCCGGGAAAAGTTTTTTGGATACCTGCTTCTGGGTTCCGTTTTTCACTTCAACCACATCCTGCATTGGTACCCGAACTTCCAGAATCTGATCTTCCAGATGCCGGTTTTCGATTGTCTTTTCAATGTTGGCTTTCACTTTGTTTTCGTAACCCGAATATGTATGGGCTACATACCAATTTGTTTCTGCCATTTCATCACCCTTTGTCCTTATTTGATCAGTAATTTAATGAACTCCAATACTACACTGTCAATGACCGTGATCAACACGCCCAGAACAACTGTTATAGAAACAACAGCTGCAGTCTGTTTTGCTAATGTCTGTTTGTCAGTCCATATGATTTTGCTGAATTCGGACTTGAGTCCTTTGGTCCAGCTCTTCTTTGGAGCCTTTTCTTTTTTTGCAGATTCTGTCATAGTCTCACCTCTTATCAACCAAAATTATTTGGTTTCCTTGTGCATTGTGTGTGTCTTACAGAATTTACAGTACTTCTTTGTTTCCATCCTCTCAGGATGATTCTTTTTTTCTTTTGTCATGTTGTAATTCCGTTGTTTACATTCTGTACATGCCAATGTGATTCTTACGCGCACGACTTCCACCTCCACTGTGTTGATTTGCTTTGTTGCAACGGACTTTTTTCGTTGCCCACGAGCTTCACGACTTCTCGTTTTTAGGCATAAAAAAAAGACCTACTTCCATGTCGCTTCATAACTATATCACGCGCTTTTACAAAAGTCAAGAAAATAATTCTTGAGTTTCCGCAGTTTTATCCACATAGACCTGAATTAAACCATGTCTTTATAAACAACTTTCAAAAAATGCCCCAAATATAAGGAATCTGATT
>SAAH01000091.1 GCA_009929525.1 Clostridia bacterium
CTTCGTGTCAAGTGATTTTTTGAAAAAGGTGGAGAAAAAATAAAAATGGAATCTCAGAAGCCAGATAAACAGAGGCTTAGAGATTCCGAGAGTCTATTAATGAGAAAAGGAGAATCGCAGGAATCATACAGCATCCCTATGATGCAGAACGGATGATTTTAATCGTGATTTGATATTTGTACTTGGAGAAACATAAAAATTGGAGGGCGTAATATGATACTTAATATCGAAGAAAATGGTCTTTTTCTCAATTTTGAACTTGAACAGGGAAAACCGGTATGGTTTCTTCACATGGGTGCGGAGCCGATGTCTGAAAGTCCTAAGAAACATAAGGAACTTTATACCATGTTGGAGATCCAGGCAACCGGGGAGAGCCGGGTAGAGCATTTTGGATTAGGGCCGTGTGGGACATTTCCCGGCGGCAGAATGAATTATGTGGATCATAAGGATGAGAGGAATGAGTTGGGGCGAGTTTTGGAGATTCATACGAAGGACGAAAAAAGCGGTCTGTCCAGCCGGATGATCTATCAGTTTTACGACGGAATCTCCATCGTGCGCTGCCGCCATATGGTGAAAAATGAGGGTGCAGAGGAGATAGGACTTGAGACGGTTTCTTCTTTCGTACAGACAGATCTTGGGGATGAGCAGGAGGATGACCTGAGTCTGCTGATCCCTCATAATGCCTGGCAGGAGGAGATCCAATGGAAAGAAACTCCGGTAAATCAGCTTGGCTACCATACCATGTCAGATCTTGGTATGTCATCGAAGAGGATACAGATCCGAAATATCGGCTCATGGTCTGCCGGCGAATATCTGCCGCTGGCCTGCCTTCGCAATTCGACAAAGGGCACCATGGAATTCTGGCAGATCGAGCATAATGGGGCATGGAACTGGGAGATACAGGAAAGAGACAGAAAACTGGCGTTGGAGATCAATGGACCGGATGAGATCAATCATCACTGGTGGAAATCATTGAAACCGGGCGAGAGTTTTGAAACGATTCCTGTTGCTGTCGGATGTGTAAAAGGCGGGGTAAATGAAACCTTTGCGGAACTTACCAGATACAGAAGAGCAATCCGAAGAATAAATAATGATAATAAAAATCTGCCAGTCATTTTCAATGATTATATGAACTGTCTGTGGGGCGATCCGACGACAGAGAAGGAGCTTCCGATCATCGATGCGGCAGCGGCCATAGGCTGCGAGTATTTTTGTATCGATGCAGGCTGGTATACGGATGAAAACTGGTGGTATAAGGTGGGCGAATGGCAGCCGTCGGATACCCGCTTTCCTAATGGAATGAAAGAAGTGACGGATTATATCCACAGTAAGGGAATGATTCCGGGGATCTGGCTGGAGATTGAAGTTATGGGAACGCAGTGTGCGATGGTAGATCAGGTGGATAAGAGCTGGTTTTTCCAGAGACACGGAAAGGCGGCACTGGACAGAGACAGATATCAGCTTGATTTTCGTAATCCAGAGGTCCGCGCATATACCCGCAGTGTGGTGGATCGCCTGATCAAAGATTACGGGATCGGATATTTTAAGATTGATTATAATATTAATGCAGGTATCGGTACAGAGTATCAGGCGGACAGTCCGGGCGAAGGTCTTCTTGGACATAACAGGGCATATCTTGAGTGGCTGGATGAGATATTTGCGGCATATCCGGAGGTTGTGATAGAAAACTGCAGCAGCGGCGGTATGCGTATGGACTATGCGATGCTGTCCCGTTACAGTATTCAGTCCACCAGCGATCAGACGGACTATCTCAAGTACGCTTCGATCGCAGCAAATGCCCCATCGGCACTTACTCCGGAACAGGCAGCTATCTGGTCTTACCCACTCAGCGATTCTACCAGAGAACAGACCATATTTAACTGTGTAAGTTCCTGTCTTCTCCGCATCCATCAGAGCGGACATATGGGTGTACTTGCTCAGGATAAGAAGGATATCGTAAAGGAAGAACTTGGATATTATAAGACGATCCGAAAAGACATCTGCAGAGCGGTACCATTTTGGCCGTTGGGACTTGCAAAGGATGGGGACGACTGGATGAGCCTCGGTTTGGAAGCTCCAGATAAAAAATATCTGGCAGTATGGAAAATCAAGGGCGAGAAAATATGCCGGCTTCCGATGGAACAGTGGAAGGGCCAGGAACTTCAGGCAAAGGTTGCATTTCCGGCAGGAGATGACAAGTGCAGATTGAACTGGAAGAAAGAGGAAGGCGTTTTGGAAGTGGAGCTTGCTTGGGATGGTATGGCGAGGATATTGGAAATATATAACTAAATGGCAAAGGCAGCCAATAAAAGAAAGTTTTCAGTTCTTTTATTAGCTGCCTTTATATATTTTGCAAAATTATGAGAATCTTTTTTTCGTGCGTATCGTATAGTATACAATGAATAAAATCGCAGTGATAAACCATGTGATCGGGTAACTTATGATGATCGTGTTTAGCCCAGGTTTCAACGGCACGATAAATGCGATCCACAGTACACGCAACAGACATACTCCGCAGCAGGTCATGATCATAGGGATCATAACGTCACCGATTCCCCTGAGGGCACTGGTGAGAATCTCAATAAATACAAAGAGAAAATATGCCGGTGCGATAACATGGAGCATTCCCATACCAATAGAGATAACGGAAGGGTCAGCAGTAAACAATGAAAACAGCATTCTTCCGCCGAGGAAAAAGAGTATGCTTAAGAAGATCGCAGTGGCAAGCGCCATGGCAAGACCAACGTGAACACATTTTTTCATACGGTCATATTTGCCGGCTCCAAAGTTCTGTCCCACAAAGGTGGCAACGGCGATTCCGAAAGCACTGTTGACCATCCAGAAGAAAGAATCTATTTTTCCAAATGCGGTCCAGGCGGCCATTGTATCAGTTCCAAAAGTATTTAACGATGCCTGGATCAGCATATTTGAACCACTGTACATGATGGATTGAATACCCGTTGGAAGACCGATCCACAAAAGAGAAAGCAGTGCTGCTTTGTAGAATCTGATATCCCGGATCTTTAGCTGATAAAGATCTTTGGAGGTCATCAATGCCCGTGTGACAAGAACAGCACTGACTGCCTGGGAAAATAAAGTAGCGATAGCCACACCACTGACACCCATATGGAAAATGAGAACCAAAACGATATCCAGCACAATGTTCAGGATACAGCATACGATCAGATAATAGAGCGGACGTTTGGAGTCGCCTACTGCGCGAAGGATACTGGAACCAATATTATAGATAAATACAAATAAAATGCCGGAGAAATATATTCTCAGATACATTGTAGAATCAGCTATTAATTCTTCAGGAGTATTCATGATGCGCAGCAGCCATGGTGCCGCAGCGATGCCGACTATCGTGATGATGATACTTCCCACAACGGAAAAAGCATATGCTGTATGCAGTGCACGGTCCACCTGTTTCTTATCCTTTGCACCATAAAACTGAGAAATGATGACAGTGGCACCGGAAGCAAGTCCGACAAAAAAACCAACGACAAGATTTACAATCTGTGCAGAGGAACCGCCAACAGAGGCCAATGCTTCCTTACCTACAAAACGTCCTACAACGATGGTATCAGCCGTATTATATAACTGCTGAAAAAAAGTTCCCAACACGATTGGAAAGAAAAAAAGTAAAAGCTGTTTCCAGATCACACCTTCCGTGATCTGATTTGTAGATGTGTTTGACTGTTCCATGTAAAAGATCCTCCCCAGGTTCTAAAATTAAGTATACTAGTCAGATGAGTTCATTATAATCCAAAGGTGATATAAGGGAAAGTGAAAGTTGAAACAATAAAAAATAATTCAGCGGTGACAGTACTGTTTGCTCTGAGCACAGTAATTGTCACCGCTGAATGGTATCGGTATATTTTTTTACAGATTTACTTCAGGAAGTCCGGAAAGGCTTTTCTGGATATCTGCATCTGTTGGAATATAATCAGACATATCGCCGTCATTGAATTTGCCGTAAGCAACCATATCAAAGTAACCAGTTCCGGTCAGACCGAATACGATCGTCTTTTCTTCGCCAGTTTCTTTGCACTTCATAGCTTCATCCATAGCAACCTTGATCGCATGGCTGCTTTCAGGTGCAGGAAGAATACCTTCGATGCGGGCAAATTTTGTTGCTGCTTCGAATACGCTGGTCTGTTCTACAGAAACTGCTTCCATCATCTTGTCATCATATAACTGCGACAGTACAGAACTCATGCCGTGGTAACGAAGTCCGCCTGCATGGTTTGCTGATGGAATGAATCCGCTTCCCAGAGTATACATTTTAGCCAGTGGGCAGACCATACCAGTATCACAGAAATCATATGCGTATTTTCCACGTGTAAGGCTAGGGCAGCTTGCAGGTTCAACTGCGATGAAGCGATATTTCTTTTCGCCTCTGAGCTGTTCTCCCATGAATGGGGAGATCAGTCCACCCAGATTGGATCCGCCGCCGGCACATCCGATGATGATATCTGGTGTGATATTGTATTTGTCCAGGGCTGCTTTTGTTTCAAGTCCGATGATAGACTGATGGAGCAGTACCTGTGTTAATACGGAACCGAGTACATAACGGTAACCTTCGCGGGAAGTTGCAGCTTCTACTGCTTCCGAAATCGCACAGCCAAGGCTTCCTGTGGTGCCAGGGAATTTTTCGAGGATCTGTCTTCCTACATTTGTTGTATCGGAAGGAGAAGGAGTAACATTTGCACCATAGGTGCGCATAACTTCACGACGGAATGGTTTCTGCTCGTAGGAGCATTTTACCATGTATACGTTACAGTCAAGTCCGAGGTAAGCACAAGCCATAGAAAGAGCGGTTCCCCACTGTCCAGCTCCGGTCTCTGTAGTAACGCCTTTGAGACCCTGCTGTTTTGCATAATAAGCCTGGGCAATCGCGGAATTGAGCTTGTGACTTCCGGAAGTGTTGTTTCCTTCGAATTTGTAATAAATCTTTGCTGGTGTGTCCAGAGCTTTCTCAAGACAATAAGCACGAACCAGAGGGGAAGGACGATACATCTTATAAAAATCCTGAATCTCCTGCGGAATATCAAAGTAAGCGGTCGTGTCATCCAGTTCCTGTTTTACCAGCTCATCACAGAACACATGTCCCAGCTCTTCGGCTGTCATTGGTTTTAATGTCCCGGGATTCAGGAGTGGAGCCGGTTTGTTCTTCATGTCAGCACGCACGTTATACCATTGTTTTGGCATCTCGTGCTCTTCCAGATAAATCTTATATGGAATCTTTTGTGTATCGGTCATATTCGCATACCTGCCTTTTTAAATAGTAGCTGCCGGGTTGATTGTAGGGCAGCGGATTTTAAGTTATCTTATTATAGGGTGAGGGGGTGAGGATTGTCAACTCTAAAATGTGGTGGTGACGGACGCCACAGCAGAAGGCAGGGACGCTGATTGGAGATGAGACGGACGCCACAGCAGAAGGCAGGGACGCTGTTGGGAACGTGGGCAACGCCTTGATAAGCTAACTGCCAAGCCGCACTAAGCTCATCGCCAGTGGGCTCTTCGCTAAGTGCTTGCTAGGCAGTGGATCTTATCAATGCTAAGGACGCCCACAAATTGTTCCCATCAGCGGCCCTGCCTTCTGCTGTGGCTGTTTGTTGGTGGAGGAGGAGGGTGCTGGTATGGTGAAGGTTGTGCGTGGGGCATATGGGTGACTCTGACCAGTTTTTGCCTTGTTTTTAAGGAATATTCCAGAAAATGTGATGTTGTTGGGACATATGTGTGTCTACCGCTACCTTTGCCCCGTTACACTCCAACTTGTGGGGCAGAGGAGATAAGAAGTCTTGTATATGTCCCAATGCATCGTTTTACCTAGGTACTCTCGGATTCAGAGGCAAGCGAAACATAAGGTTATTTAATGACGTTTATACTAGTATAATGTATCCTATAGCGTGGATCAGAGTTCTCTTGCTTTCTTGAGTTCTATGGCTTCTTTGCCGGTTAGGTGTTCGATGTCAAATTCTATCATGCAGAGTGGTTTCCATTCGCGGGTGATGGCGGCTTCGTGGCTTTGGATGTTGCCTGTTGGGTGGTACTTTGCTGCCAGTGCTGTGATGGCTTTTTTTATTTCATTTTCATCTTCCATGATGTGGATTTTTCCAAAGGCAATTACACTTCTAAAATATGTTGTGTATTCTTCTGGAATGATTTGGTCTTGATCGATCACGCAAAAGGATGCTTTTTCGTATTTTTTGATCGCATCAATTTTGTGACCGTTTTTTGCTCCGTGGAAATATAGTTTTGAATCATAGTAAACGTAGCTAATGGGAACAGCATAGGGGTAATCCTCATCTCCAAGCAGAGCCAGCACACCGGATTTCCCTTTTTCTAATATTGCGATTGTCTCATCTGTAGTTAAAATCTGTTTGCTTCTGCGCATTTCTCTGAACATAATCCACCTCTTTCTTTAAAAAACGCTGGAGATTTCTATCTTCTTAGACCTAACGATAGAAATTCCAGCGATTGACTTTTCTGCCCGGTGGCAGAAGAGTATCATGATTTGTTTTATTTTTACGTAGCAATTTACCATGAAAATATATATTTGTCAAGCAATCCATTCAATCAAATAGTGAATTGTTTTACCTGCTATTTTGTTTAGTCGGCCTGCGCCTCGCTCTTAGTTCGGGAAGTGTTATAAACTTCTCTGTCCACCGCCTTGTTCATAGAAGCAACGATGGTGGTGCAGACAGCATCTCCTGTGATGTTGACTGCGGTTCTGGACATATCCAGGATACGGTCGATACCCATGATAAGGGCGATCGCTTCCACAGGAAGTCCTACAGAGTTAAATACCATGGTCAGTGTCACAAGACCAACACTAGGTACACCGGCAGTTCCGATGGAGGCCAGGGTGGCAGTTCCGATAACGGTAAGATACTGTATCATGCCAAGATGGTGTCCATAAGCCTGAGCGGCGAAGACAACAGCAACACCCTGCATGATGGCGGTTCCATCCATATTGATCGTGGCACCAAGAGGGATCGTAAAGGAAGAAATCTTCTTTGATACACCCATCTTTGTAGCCAGAGTATCGATAGACATAGGAATGGTTGCATTGGATGTGGCAGTGGAAAAAGCAAATGCCATGACCGGGAAGAAGTTCTTGATGAAGATGATCGGGTTCAGTCCGGAGAATATCTTCAAAAGTCCCAGATAAATGACAAAACACTGGATCGCCAATGCGAGAAGTACGGCACCCATATATTTCAGCATAGGAACGAAAGCATCGAATCCAATGGTAGCAAAAGTTCTGGAAAGCAGACAAAAAACGCCCAGAGGAGCTACATTCATAACGATCATAGTCATTTCCATCATGACATCATTGAACTGTGTGAAGAAATTCCCTACAGTTTCGACTCTGTCACCCAGTTTTGCAAGGATGATACCAACGATCAGGGCAAATAAGATGACCTGCAGCATCGTTCCATTGGCAAGACCCGAGAAGATATTAGTCGGAATGATATTCAGCAGGGTATCAGCAAAGCTGGTAGCTTCGGTAGTCTGTACGGCAGCGTCAGATGCCTGTATAGACTTCATATCGAGTCCGATACCCGGGTCGATAACATTTGCAACACTCAGTGCGACCGTGATGGCAAGAGCTGTGGTGCAAAGATAGAAAATCAAAGTTTTCACACCTACCGTACCAAGCTTCTTTGTATCTCCGATGGACATACTTCCGCAGACCAGAGAACAGAAGACCAGCGGTACAACAAGCATCTGCATCAGACGGATGAATCCCTGACCAATGACATACAGGATGCCGCCGATGATCACGTTGTCTTTGATATTTCCATCAGGAACCACATAATTCAATAAGATACCGAAGATGGCACCGGCAAGCAGGCCGATAAATATCTTGGTGGTGAGTCCCATCGGTTTCTTTTCTTTTTGGTTCATATTATCTTGTTCATTTTTTTTCATCTTACTGTCTTCCTTTCATCATATAGTCTGCAAGTGCCTGCTTCCAACTTGGGAAATCATACACTTCAATGATACTCATAATGAAATTATCCAATACAGCATATGCCGGACGAACTGCAGCAAAGTCAGATTCTTTGATCGGTACGGCTTTTAATTTTACATTTTTTCCGGACAGAGCAAGGATCTCTTTGGCAAATGCGTAACGGCTGCAGGTTCCAGTACATGTAGCGTGATAAGTTCCGTATTCATTCGTCTTGATCATATACAGGATGAACTTGGCAAGTTCGTTTGCACTGGTCGGAGATCCGAACTGATCTGCCGCAACGGCGATCGTCTCACCCTCCTCAACTTTTTCAAGAAATGATTTGACAAAGTTGTCACCTTTTCCATATACCCAGGTGCTTCGAACGATAAAGTGTTTGCTGGTAAATTCCTTCACGTAATTCTCGCCGGCCAGTTTTGATTTACCATACACAGTGATCGGATTTGTTTTGTCAAATTCTTTATAAGGGTCCATACTCCTGCCGTCAAATACATCGTCACTTGAGAGCTGTACGATCTTGGCATTTATCTTTGCTGCGATGATCGCCAGGTTCCTTGCACCGATCGCATTGACACGATAAGCAAGCTTTGGATCATCCTCGCATACGTCGATGTGCGTGATACCGGCACAGTTGATGATCACATCAGGCCTGTTCACTTCGCCAAAACTCATAACTTCTTCGATACTTGTGATATCCACTTCATCCTTATCAGAATTGAATACTTCGAATTCCAATGGATCGAGCATATCATTCAGAGCGCGCCCAATCTGTCCATTTGAGCCACATATCCATAGTTTTAACATTTTGTTCCTCCCTCTTTTGAAATTATAATATTTGAAATGAAAAAGGAAGCCGATGTTTTGCTGCCATCATTAGCTTCCAGATTCATATATTATACCATGTTTACGTGGATTTTACAATAAAAACGAAATACTATTCCGCTGTTTCATCCACTGTTTCAGCAAGTGCCTCAGCAACTTCTGTCACATCCGTCTCCCCGGTATACTCTATATTAGGGAGGAGTTCAAAATAAAAATCATCATATTCGGTAGAAAGCGTCTGGATGATTTTTTCCTGTACCATCCGGAACTTGGCGATGGAGAGAAGATCCCGGTCAAATGTGATATAGACACTTATCCATAATTTTCGTCCGGTCCGTACAATATCGTAATAAAGTTCTGTGTAGCCATAGTCTTGAAGGACAGGCTCGATCAGCTCTTTGATCCGGGAAATGGTTTCCTCTTCCGGGGGCAGTAAAAAGAGATCGCGCAGCCCGGAGACGATGGAACGGATGGGGACCGGAAGCATGCAGATAGAAAGCACGACGGCGATCAACTGATCCAGATATGGCATAAGAGGGCGCATCCAGGAGGCGGTAACGACCACCGGAAGAAAGAATGCCACGGACATGCCGACAGATGCTACTGCATCGATCTTCCATTCCTGTATCTCCATCTCAACGATAGGAGAGGAAAGATTTCGATTATGCCGATTGAGTATGAAGATGACAAAAAGACTTAAAAATGTAGCAGACAGTTCAAACCAGGCAACGATGGAAAAACTCACGTGCCGGCCGCCATGGAGAATCAGCTGTATATTGTTGATGATCAGTCCAACTGTTACAGAAAGGATAACGATACCTTTCAGGACAAGAAAGAGGGATTCCACCTGCAGATAGCCGAAGGGCCGCTTTTCGTTCGAAGGTTTGTAAAGAAGGGGAATGATCCCGATAGAAAAGAGAATCATCACAAGCTCGGCACCGTCATATACGGCATCCAGGAGCAAGGCCTGTGAACTGGTATAAAGAGCCATGAGGATCTCCAGAATAACAAAGAGAGTGCTGCCCATCAGAGAAATCTCAAGAGCAGATCGTTCTTTTTTTTGTTTACGTCTGTTTGAGTGCATAAATACCACCTTTGTATTTGAAAAATATAAATTGAAACCGATATCATGCTAGCATATCCCTTTTTCAAAATCAAGCCAAAGGGATGTAAAATAGGCAAAAACACTCAAATTACGCGAAAGAACTTTCAAATACAGAAACACATCTTGAAAGTAAAATGTAAAATGTTATACTAAAACCAAAAGCCGATCAAAATAGAAAAAGGAGAGACGATCATGAGCAGAACCATAGAAAGCATAAAGGGAAAACTTATTGTTTCCTGCCAGGCACTTCCCCATGAACCGCTTTTTTCTTCATTTATTATGGGAAGGATGGCGCTGGCGGCGATGCAGGGAGGAGCAGCAGGGATTCGGGCAAATACCTCTCAGGATATAGAAGAGATACAGAAAAATGTAGACCTTCCGATCATTGGCATCGTGAAGCGGGATTACAAGGACAGCAAAGTTTACATAACACCGACAATGAGTGAGATTGATGATCTGATGAGGGTGAAACCGGATATCATCGCCATAGATGCCACAAAAGATCTTCGTCCGGGGGGAAAGACGCTGGATGAATTCTATCACGAGATCCGTATAAAATATCCGGACCAGAAACTGATGGCTGACTGCTCCACAGTGGAGGAGGCGCTGCATGCGGATGAGCTGGGATTTGATTTTATAGGAACTACGCTGGTAGGATACACGGAACAGAGTGAAAATCTGAAGATAGAGGAAAATGATTTTGCTATTATCCGCGAGATCCTTTCAAAAGTAAAACATAAGGTGATCGCCGAAGGAAATATCAATACACCTGAAAAAGCAAAAAGAGTCATAGAGCTTGGATGCTACAGTGTGGTGGTCGGTTCTATCATCACCAGACCACAACTGATAACAGAAGAATTTGCCCGTAAACTGAACACATTGCACCAGGATAAAGGGGAAAAAAATGAAATATTATAAGAAGACGATCGTGCCGCTGATAGAGTCTCATTATGAAAATCTGTCTGCGGTGGAAAAAAATATAGCAGATTTTTTTATTAGTAACCGGGAAAAAATGGATTTTTCTTCCAAGAATATTTCCAGCATGCTCTTTGTCTCGGAGGCATCGCTGTCCCGGTTTGCAAAAAAATGCGGCTATAAGGGTTACAGAGAATTTGTATTTCATTACAGAGAGAGTTTTGAGGAAGAAAACCAGAATATCACGGGACAGATGCGGATGGTATTTGACGCTTATCAGGAGCTTCTGAATAAAAGTTATAATCTGGTGGATGAAAATCAGCTTCGCCGTGTGGTGGAGATGATGTCGCAAAAAAACAGGGTCTTCGTGTATGGCCGGGGAAGCTCAGGACTGGCAGCCCAGGAGATGAAGATACGTTTTATGCGCCTCGGTCTGGATATGGATGCCATCGATGATTCGGATGTGATGCGGATGAATGCAGCTGTCATCAATGAACAATGCCTTGTCATAGGGATCAGTATCAGCGGAAAAAAAGAAGAAGTAATAGAATCCCTTAAAAAAGCCCATGAAAATGGTGCTTATACAGTGCTGATCACAGCCAGCAGCCGCCCGGTATTTCAGGAGTACTGTGATGAGATCATATATGCGGCGGCGAAGAAGAACCTTGATTTTGGAAATATCATTTCGCCTCAGTTTCCGATCCTGGTCATCGCGGATATTTTATATGGATACTACCTGGAAATCGACGAACACAGCAAAAAGGCACTTTATGAAAATACGCTCCACGCCCTGAACCGCAGTCTGTCGGAAACGGAAGAGGGTCAGGAGTAAACTTCAGAGAGTAAAACGCTCAAACAATTCAAAGGATAATGACCTGTGAACATTTATAATATCGTACAAGAGGAGAAAAAAGATGATCATAAAAAATGCAGAGGTATACACAGAAGAGGGAATTTTTAAAGATACAGATGTTTATATTAAGGACGGGATCTTCGTTGAAAGTGCAGAGGAAGCTTCCGGGGATGGACAGATCATAGACGGGACGAGATGCTATCTGATCCCTGGTCTTACGGATATTCATTTTCATGGATGCGTGGGGCGTGATTTTTGTGATGGTACGGGAGAAGCTATCAGTGCCATCGCAGAGTATGAGGCAAGTCAGGGTGTGACAACGATAGTTCCGGCGACCATGACATTTTCCGAAGAAAAACTGATCCAGATCGCCAAGGCAGCAAAGGCCCACAAAAATGAAAAAGGAGCCATCCTTTGCGGTATCAATATGGAAGGCCCATTCATCGCCATGAAGAAAAAGGGCGCACAGAATGGAAAATACATCCATAAACCGGACATCGAGATGTTCGACCGCATCCAGAAAACTTCCGGTGGCTTGTTCAAACTGGTAGACCTGGCACCGGAGGAAGAAGGAGCGATGGAATTCATCAAAGCAAAGAAAGATGAAGTAGTACTGTCCATCGCCCATACAACGACAGATTATGAGACAGCAAAAGCAGCGATCGATGCAGGTGTTCATCATATGACACATCTGTACAACGCCATGAATCCGATCAATCACAGAGAACCGGGACCGATCATCGCAGCTTCTGATAATGAAACATGTGAGGCAGAATTGATCTGTGATGGAGTGCATATCCATCCTGCTATCGTGAGAAATACATTGAAAATGTTTGGTCCGGACAGGATCATTTTTATCAGTGATACGATGATGGCAGCAGGGCTTGAGGACGGTAATTACGAACTTGGCGGACAGCCGGTCATCGTAAAAGGAAACCGGGCTACCCTTGAGGACGGAACACTGGCCGGATCAAATACCAATCTGATGAACTGTATGCGTGTAGCAGTCCGGAAAATGCAGGTGCCGCTGGAGACAGCAGTCCGCTGCGCAGCAGTTAACCCGGCCAAATCAGTGGGGATCTATGAACAATATGGAAGCATCACCCCGGGAAAAGTGGCCAATGCGGTACTGCTTAAAAAAGAAACTCTGGAGACCGTGCAGGTAATATTGAAGGGAAGACAGATATAGAAGCATATAGAAGTGATTTAGCTTTGTGAAAGAATTTCCTAATGATTCAGGCTCACCTTTTTAGGTGAGCCTGAATGTCGTCATCTTCAAAATCAAACACACAGCGTTCAAAAGAATTGATCACGTGAGTTTCGCCATATTTGTCGTATCTCTTGTGCTGCCGTCCGTAGGCCATATGCACGTGACCGTGGATAAAAAAGCGGGGATGATATTTGTCCATCAGGGTGTTGAAAATCTGAAAGCCCTGATGGGGCAGATCGCGCCCATCGTTCAGCTGGTAAGCCGGCGAATGGGTGAGCAGTATATCAAAACCGCCTTTTCGAAAGAGCTGGAACCACAGTCTTTTTACCCGCTTTACCATTTCTTTTTCCGTGTACTGATTGATCCCGGGGCGGTATCGCATGGAACCGCCGAGACCGAGGATACGGACACCCTCATGAACGTAGATCTGATCCTCGATGCAGGTGCATCCTCCAGGTGGGTTCTTCTCGTATTTGTCATCATGATTTCCATGAATATAGAGAACCGGTGCTGATGTAAAAGTGGCAAGGAAAGAGAGATAATTGGGATTGAGATCACCGCAGGATAAGATCAGATCGATCCCCTCCAGCTTTTCTTTCTCGAAGAAATCCCACAGATACCTTGATTCTTCGTCGCCTATTGCTAATATCCTCATAAGTAAAATACCTTTTCCAATACTATTATTTTGGTTATTATGCTTCTTGGTTCTCGATACCCTGAAGCATTACAACAGGTTTCGCTTTATCGATCAGGTCATCCATCTTAGGGATGAATCCAATTACATTTTCTGCAAGCCAGTCCATCGTGATGATCTCTTCCGGAGTCATTACTTTGTTGGCATCTTTTTGAACAATACCTTCCTGAGAGTAGAGTACTCCGGAAAATGGGTTATAATTGCCGCTGCTGATGGTCTGTTTTAACAGTTCCACCAGTCGTGCAGTTCCGATAGGAAGATGGTGGGAGCAGATGACATCGATAATGCCGGCGGACATACCCCACCAATAATTAAGGCCTTTCGTACTGTCAGAAGCATCGTCATATTTCCAGGAGCCGCTCATGATATTTCTTATCATCTGTTCATAGAATTTGCCCCAGTGCCAGATAGGCATAGCCAGATTAAGCGGTGAATCATCGCTGTCTCTGAAAAGTCCAAAGTGGCGGGTGGCTTCACCCGGGATGATCATATCCTGACCGGAGATATAGTGGACTTCATTTTTGGCAAGGCTTTCAGCTACATCGTGATCCTTCAGTGTGGACCACTCAAGGTATATCTGGGCGCGTGGATTGACCATCTTGGCACCCAGTGCGAAAGCATTGATATTGGCTGCCATACCGAAGATCGGGTAATCTGCAATATATCCGATCTTTCCATTTTTGGACATGGCGCCGGCGATCGCACCCATCAAAAATTTCGCCTCATACATTCGGGCATAGTAGGTACGGATATAGCGGTGTGAAGTGTTCAAAGAACAGTTCAGGATCTTCACCTCAGGATGCTCGATGGCAGCTTTCAGGCTGGCCTTGAGGAGCGGCGGTGAGGTGGTGAAGATCAGGTTGTTGCCGTCAGCGATAGCCTTTGCCAGCAGTTCATCGGCATTTTCCTCTGTAGCATTGTAATAACAGGAAGTGCTGATCTGATCTTCAAAAGTCTGCTGAAGATGCATTCTTCCCAGCTCATGGGCATAAGTCCAGCCGGAAGTTTCAGCGGTTTTTTCGTGGATAAATGCCACGTGCTGCATCGGTGTGCTTGCCGGGATCAGGCGTGCAAAGATATTTTTCTTTTTCTCGCCGTCTGCAGTCGGATCCATCTGAAGTTCTACCGATTCGTCAGTGAGCAGCAGCTCGAATTCGTTCCATGATTTTACAAGTTTTTCTTTTAATTCGGCGGATGTCATTTCGTCCAGGGAACGATAATCATACAATCCGATAAAGGAAAGGAAAGCATCACCAATGGTAATAGGAAGCTTATTGCCGCCATTTGCCTCGTATTCGGAAGAAAAACGGGAGTAGGCGGAGCTGAAATCTAATTTGTCGTCATCAGACCACATGTCATCCGGGCGTTTCCCTACAAGACGCTGCAGTTTTGCAAAACTGCCTTCCTGAGAGAACCAGATATAATTGATCCCGGACAATTTGTAAAAGTCCATAAATTCATAGTAAATGACAGTTTCCTTGTCGTCGGAGCGCGGCGGTACAACTCTGGTAACCATACCGGGGATAGAAACAGCCCCAAAGTACTTCAAAACACTGACACGTTTATTGCCCTCTTCTACATAGAACTTGTTCATGAACTCGTAAGCCTTGATCGGTTCACGGATCCCTTCTGTCAGATGGGCTTTGTAAAGTTCCATCCATTTTGCAGCAAATTCTGTATTTTCTTTTAAAATCGGATAAAAGCTTTTGCTGAAAGCAGAACCTCTGCCTGCGGTCTTAGTCCCCACAAGCTGGTCGATCGGAATCTGGACCAGACCCAGCGGGATTTCTTTTGCTGCTGAGATTTTTCTTGCTTTTAAAATATCATCAAGGACGGTAAGTGTCTGTCCTTCTCTCTTTCCCATACGAAAAGCTTTGCCATAATCGGCTAACGCCTCTGCACCATAGTTTGGCATATTTGTTCCTCCTGTTATTGTGAATATGATTTATGGATTCGGTTACCTGTTATTATTTATGTCGATATCATTGAGCATGTTATGAAATATTTCGATAAGAATGGATGCCTTGAGATAAAAACATCCATATATTTTGGTGAAAAATAAAATGGATAAATGTTTATACATATAATTAAGAAGCTAACGGTTAAAATAGTCTCGCTATCATCGTATCATTGAAGAATGGAGAAATCAAGAGGATCGAAGAGAGAAATTCCGAAAAATACATTGCAGTTCACGATGTGCGCAGTAACTCGATCGCAATACAAATAAGCTTACGAGATACAAATAAGCAAAAAAAATCGTAATTCGCGTCGTAAAATTGGTGTGTGATCAAAATATGATGGGGCAGAGGGCATATGAAATAAAATCGCTAAGTGCTGCCTCGATACGAACATAATAACCTTACTTTTACGCAGATAACACAAGTATAATGTGGTCAACGGGGTGCATACAAAAATACATACATGTGCTGCCTCACAATATAAAAAATGTGTGGCAGAGAAAAGAAGAAAACTTATAGATGCCCCACTTGCAGTAAATATCAACAAAATCATGTGTTATATTGTGAAAAAATGGGTGGCACGAGGTAGGCAAAGGTGTTTTACTGCTATATGCCGATTGCTGTTCACTTTAATCTGGTAATGTGCAACTATGTGTGATAGAATATCTCTTAAATATAGCATTTGCATAAATACAGCGGATATCTATAAGAATAGTAGAAAGAAGAGGAAGGGTAAAATGACAGCAGGTAAACTACTATTTGTCTTTATCTTATTTGCAGTAAATATCATACAGGCGGTTGCGGGTTTTGCAGGACCGCTTTTGGCTATGCCGGTAGGGATCGTGCTGGTGGGCGTGGAGGACGCGAAAGCTGTTGTGACTGCCATCGCGTGGCTGAGCAGTGCTATCGTGGCAGTGAGATTTTATAAACAGATCAATATAAAAGAACTGGTGAAGATCATTTGTCTGATGCTTGTGGGCATGGTGGCAGGGATATGGCTTTTTAAAAGACTTCCGATGGAGCCGCTGCTGATCTGTTATGGCGTGGTGGTCATGGCTATTGGACTAAAGAAACTGTTTATCAAAAAGGAACTTTTGGTACCCTCATGGATGATGATATTTGTATTGCTTCTTGCGGGGATGATGCAGGGGTTATTTACCTCAGGGGGAGCATTTCTTGTGGTATATGCGGTGACAAAGCTGAAGGATAAAGGCGAGTTTAGGGCAACTATATCAGGAGTGTGGGCTATCATCAATATCTTCCTGCTTT
The DNA here is from genome assembly GCA_009929525.1 of Clostridia bacterium. Taxonomy (GTDB): domain Bacteria; phylum Bacillota; class Clostridia; order Lachnospirales; family Lachnospiraceae; genus Oliverpabstia. Next base: position 16,814 of record SAAH01000091.1, read on the forward strand.
TCAGCCATTGGCAGAATGGATTCTTTACAAGGGGAGCAACGATGGTGACCTTGTGGGCGATCCTTCCGGTGCTGGCAGGGGTATGGATCGGGAATAAGCTCCACAACCGTATCAATCAGGGATTATTTATGAAAATAGCATATGTTTTGTTGATATTATCAGGACTCTTATTATTGATTTAACGCTTGAATGTGATGAAGAGATAATAGGACAAATTATTCTTGAGTTTCCGCAAAATGTAATTTCAAAAGAGATAACTTCTTCTAAAGTACCAATCTGTCCTATTTTTGAAAAAAATGAAAAGACAGTATT
>SAAH01000092.1 GCA_009929525.1 Clostridia bacterium
CTACTCCGGCTTTTCCTCCGCAGGGACAAATTCTAATAGGTCTCCAATTTCACAGCCTAGCACAGTACATAGGCGCGATAAAACATCTATGTCCAAACGACTGATTTTGTTGTTGCAGTAATTATTGATCTGGGAGCGCTGCATCTCAGCACGGTGGCTGAGCTTGTTTTTGCTGATACCTGCTTGCTCAATCAGCTCAGCAAGGTGAATCTTTATGGTTCCGTATTCCTCCATCTCGCACCTCCTTTGTCGAAAAAGGTCACATAAAGGCGAACGATTTCTTTTGACATGTATAGTGTATCTTTTGTAGAATAGAAATATAAGTTCTAAGAAATCTTGTTAGACTTGTTACACATAGGAGAAAGAGAGATGTTAAAAATGAATACGAAAAAAGCAACATGGTCATTGGAGGAAGTGGCAAAGAAAGAAGGCGTTTCCGTTTTCGAGGTTCGGAGGGAAATCGCAAATGCACTGGAGGAAGGTAAGAGAAGTTCTGACCCGGCGGTTCAGGCGGCTTGGGCAAGAATTCCTCATGCAGGTGAGGAACCAACAGTAGAAGAGGTGATTACATATTTGGCTTCGGAGGTCAAAAATTCAAAGCATAATCATCGAGGCATTGTGTCCTAAACGTTATGCTGCGATTGTGTTTTTGCCTCATGCAGAACTAAATAAAAATGCCCAGAGCATTTGGCCTTTACGGGCTGAATGCTCTGGGCTTCTGTTTTTATTTAGTAGAGTTTGATACGAGAACCCAGTTTGGGGTCATTGCCCAATCCGACAAAGTACCATTCTTCGGCCATGTTCATTTCAATGCGGGTGTCTTTCCACTCTTCGTTCATGAACACGGCAAGTGGATCACCGCAGTGCAAATCAATGTGGCGTTCACGGTTGTCCTCTGTGATTCTGACCGAGTAGCGGTCTGATTCAAAGTTGTAAGTAAGTGTTCCGTATTTTGTCATTGTATTTTCCTCCTGTAATTTGAGTATTCCCATTTGTTGAGGCCTTAATCAATTACGATCTATCTTTTGAAGTCGGCTCTTTCTCCAGTCCCGTAGTGTTGAGAATGGCATCAATGTTACTCTGGACTGTTTGCAGTTCTTTTCGTTTGGCCTTGGCAAAGGAATAGGTTTCATAGCATTCATTTTTCTTTTTGACCAGTTCTTCTTTTTGCGCTTTCAGAGTTTTGAGCGAAGGCAGCTTACCACTTCCCTGTGCTTCCTTTAAGGCAGCACGGGCAGCTTCAAACAGCATGAGTTCTGAACGATGTGCTTCCAGAAATTCAGGCTTATTCTTTGCCTTCTGATAGGCTTCCCAGACTTTCTTGTTCCCGAAGTATTGGCCGGTGTAATGGATTTGGGAATTGACGGCTTTTAGCTGTTGCTCCGTGGCTTTCAGCTCGGATAATGTGCTGTCATAAACGGTTTGGCATTCAGCCACAGCAGCATGAAGGGCTTCGATGGTTCCCAGCTGATGTTCCTGCAAATAACTGATGGTTTTTGCCATCTGCTGGAGGTTTCCAACTTTGACCTTCTGAGCATAGAACCGGTTCTCCTGTGCCTTCATGCAGTTACTCAAATCCACGATCAGACGAATGGACTTGTCATCACGCACCGGTTTCTTTCCCGGCTTCTTGACTGGCGCAGGAGCCTTCTGTTCATTTACATTCAGCTCAATGTGCTGTGGCTCGTGAGTGGCGATATACTGTTCGATAAATTCCTTTTCAAAGTCCGTTCCCAGTTTTCTGCCGGTTATTGGTTTTGGTCTGTCTGGATGCAGATAGCTGAACCGCCCACGGCTTTCTTTCACTTGAACACCATATTGCTCCATGAGGATTTTCTTGAAGTCAGCCAGAGTTCGGCTTTGGAGCATTGCTTGTGTAATCGCACGGCGCAGGAGATCCTTCTGCGTTTCAAATACAGTAGTCTTTGGGGTAAGCCCATCAGCCTGCATTTGTTGATTGCGTTTGTCCAGAGCAGCTTGCCCTTTTCGTTTTGCCCAATACTCATTTTCAGAAACATGCACTTTGGCCGGGGTAAGCAGGTCAACCTGATATAGCTCTTCCTGCTGGCACATTGCCATTGTTTCCTGCTTGAGATATTCCAGATAGCCTTTGGTGAGATGATGCTTATTTCCTGCAAGGCAGTCACAAGGCCGCTCCATAAAATCTTGTCGTTCCACGTCCAGCTTGCGTAGGCTGTTGATGACAATATGGACATGGATGTTGCCAGAGCTATTGTGTCCATCTGGGTGAGTGCAGACAATGGCCTGATGTCCGGGAAAGTTCTTTGCAACGTACTCCATTCCCAGCTGCTGTGCCTTCTCTGGAGTCAACCCATTCTCATCACGGTCTCGCGGGTCGAAGCTAATGATATAATGATGAGATTTGATTTCGGCTCGCGTATTGTTTTTGTGGAATTGCTTATTCAGTCGCAGGCACTCAATAGCAAATGTATCGGCTGAACAGTTGAGGCCATCAATCAGATATGCCTCTCTTGGAATGCGCCTTCCCTGTTCATCCAGCACTGGCTTGTTGGTGAATTCATCATGCTGATAAATCAGATAGCGCTCCGCTGCACCGTAATCTGCATTCTTGCTTGCGATGTGTTTAATGACAGCCATAAGCATCACCCACAATCTTTAAGATGTCGAATTTAAGATCATCAAGGTCTAATATCGCCGTGCGAATATCAGTGATGATGTGCTGTGTGGCCGTACCACCTGAATTGAAGTATCGGGCAATCTGGTTTAGGTTGCTGCCAATCTTTCCGTACTCAGCAATCAGCCGCTCCAGCTGCTCGATGTTGCACTCCATCTCCACAGTGGTTTTGACCTGAGCCGTGAATATGGCTTGCCGGATAAACTCAGATTGAGGTAATCCGGTGATGGCAAGGCGCTCATCGAAGTCAGCACGTTCTTCTTCGGAGAGCATGGTCTTGACATAGTGCTTTCGTTTTGGCGTATTGTAATTTTTCTTCATGAAAGTCCTCCCTACTTGAATGATGAAAAATGTATCCGAAGGATACCAACGAGGGTTTGGGGAAGCGTAATCCCCAACAAGTTGCCCGGAGACACAAATGCAGCGAAGCGAAATTTGGGTCATAGGGCGAAACTTGCTCTTAACTACCTCTCACCATATAGTGGGGACGGAAATCAAAAAGTTGACGCAGATTTCAGAAGAAAAAATTGAGTTTCCTGAAAAAACGAGATTTTCTTCTCTGAAAAATGCAGCCAAGAGCGTGAGGACGGCGAAACTGTCCGTGATGCTCGTCAACTTTGGACGTGAACGATAAAATTATGGATTTCATCTTCAAGAACTTGCATTCAGAGGTTCCATTTGTGAAGATGAAGTGGTATAATTATTGACAATGAGTTTTGTTCTGGCGTAAAGCAAGGAGAGTGCGATTATGGATGTGTGTTATAACAAGTTATTTAAGCTCCTGATTGATAAGAGCATGATGAAAACAGAGTTTGCAAAAGAGGTAGGCATCAGTCAAGGCACCCTTGCGAAACTCTCAAAGAATGAAACTGTGTCTATGGATGTCATCATTAGAATTTGCAGAAAATTCAACTGCACGATTGATGAAATCATGGATGTTGTTCAGAGTCCTGATAATGGGACAGGTTCTGATGTAGAATGATAATTGGAAAGGTGCAGATACCCGCAATGGAAAGAAAAGAATATAGTGCAGGTGCCGTCAAACTTTCCTTTTGGTTCATGGAGTTCCGCAAAGTCGTTGGATTGCTGAATGAAGGAAAGACCATTGACGAAATCAAGCAGATGAATAAAGACCAGAATATCTTTGGCGCTCCTACAGCGGATCGTTCGGAAAAGATATTCAATACAGTTGCGGCCAGAATTGGTTGTCTGGCTCCAACCTTCTATTCGGTTTTTTTGAATAGTGACATCTCCACGCAAAAGCTCTTTGCACTGGCAGCAGCCATGGCAAACGATACCCTGTTTTTTGATTTTGTCTTTGAAGTCATCCGGGAGAAAATGATCATCGGCAGCAATGAGTTTGCTGACAGTGACCTTCGGATTTTCTTCAAGAACAAGCAGGTGCAGGACGAGAAGGTTGCCGGTTGGACGGATGCAACAATCAAGCGACTCAGTGGCAGCTATAAAACCATGCTCTTTGAAGCTGGCATGACAGATCACGGAAAGACCGTCCGGATAATCAATCGGCCTATCTTGGATCCGATACTTTCGCATTGGCTGGATGACAACGGCATGGAACAAATCAGCAAAGCTATGATGGGGGTGAGATAATGGCGAGCTTGGAAGAAAGACTGGATCAGCTGGAGGCTGCCATTAAGAAACCTTCATTTAGGCAGAATAAGGGTAAAGCCAATGAAGTCAACTATTGGGTTTTTGATTATCCTCCAGAAAAAGAGTTGGAAGTCAGAGAGAGAATTGCTTATTTGAGAAACAAGAACACAAAAGGAACCGATGGATTTGAGCTTGTAGTTTTTGACCTCTATGACATCATTATGGATCATCTGGAGAGTAAGAACTTTGTGTCCAAGTGTAAAGACTTTGAGGGCAAAAAAGGCATTTCCTATGTTGCGACAACCATTCAGCGAACGCTGAAAATCACAGATAAAGACAATTTGATTGTGAGGCACATTATCGAGCATACCCCGGAAAACGCGGTTGTGTTCTTAACCGGAATTGGAAAATGCTATCCGCTTCTCCAGTCTCCGGAAGTATTCAACAAGGTGCTTTACAATATGCCACAGGAATTTGCAGCAGTGCCGATGATTCTTTTCTATCCCGGCACTTATACCGAACAAGAATTGGTTGTGTTTAATGAGCTAAAAGAAGATAACTATTACCGGGCATTCCGGATAGTGCGCTAAGGAGGAAGTTCCATGTTAATCAGAGACATGTTTGCGAAACCGATTGATCGTGAAATCCAAGGAGTCATCATCGTTGGTCAGGATGAAAATGCCAACGTCCAGCAGGAGCTGGAAGAGTATGTGGTGACCAAAGAACTGCAAAAGCACTTCATGGATTTCTTTGCGTCTTATAAAAAGGGTATCACCGGAACCACACCGAAGATGGGTGTGTGGATCTCCGGTTTCTTTGGAAGTGGTAAATCTCACTTCCTGAAAATCCTTTCCTACCTTCTGGAGAACCGCGAGGTTGGCGGCAAACATGCCATAGATTACTTCATAGATGACGATAAGATTAGGGATCGGATGGTGCTGGCTGATATGCAGCTGGCGGCCAATACTCCCACTGATGTTGTACTGTTCAACATTGACTCCAAAAGCGACTCCAATGGTAAGCAGAACAAGGACGCTATCGTCAACGTGTTCCTGAAAGTTTTCAACGAGATGCAGGGCTTCTGTGGCTCCATGCCGTTCCTTGCTGATCTGGAACGCCGTTTGACGGAAGATGGCCGGTATGCCGAGTTCAAGGAAAAGTTTGAAGCAGAGTATGGTGAACCTTGGGAAGATTCCCGTCAAGATTTTGATTTCATTCAGGACACGATTGTAGATGTGCTGACGGCCATGGACTTTATGAGCGAACAGGCTGCCCGCAACTGGTGCGAGAAAGCAGTTGAGCCATACCGTATCAGCATTGAGGATTTTGCAAAGCGCGTGAAGGCCTACATTGACCGTAAGGGCAACAATCAGCATGTGGTCTTTTTGGTGGATGAAGTCGGCCAGTACATTGGCGATGACTCCAAACTGATGCTGAACATGCAGACCGTTACCGAAGAGCTGGGCAAAGAGTGTAACGGCAAGGTATGGGTTATCGTGACCAGTCAACAGGATATCGACTCCGTGACAAAGGTGAAGGGCAATGACTTCTCCAAGATTCAGGGACGTTTCGATACCCGTCTTTCCCTGTCCTCTGCCAACGTAGACGCTGTTATCAAAAAGCGTATTCTGGAAAAGAATGAAACAGCAGCACAGACCCTGCGTCTGCTGTTCGGGCAAAAAGCAACCATCATCAAAAACCTGATCGTTTTCAATGATGGCGTAGAGAAGAAATTGTACGCGGATGAAAAGGACTTCTCCCGCGTTTATCCGTTTGTGCCTTACCAGTTTAATCTGCTGGCAAGCGTGCTGACCTCCATCCGTACTCATGGTGCATCTGGCAAACACCTTTCCGAAGGTGAACGTTCCATGCTTGCCATGTTCAAAGAGTCGGCTATGGAATTCATGCAGAGCAATGAAGGCACCATTGTACCGTTCCATGCTTTCTATGACGCACTGGAGAACTTTTTGGATCACAGCCATCGTGGCGTTATCATCAAGGCCTATGAGAACAGCTTCATCAATCCGGACGGCAAGGACAGTGATGTATTTGCTATCAACGTGTTGAAGACCCTGTTCATGATCAAGTATGTTCAGGACATCACAGCCAACATTGACAACATTACCAGCCTGATGATTTCCAACATTGACGATGACCGCATTGTCTTGAAAGGCAAAGTGGAAGAGGCTCTGAAAGTCTTGATGCGCCAGATGCTGGTTCAGAAGAACGGAGACATCTATGTGTTCCTGACGGATGAAGAGCAGGAAATCAATCGTGAAATCGAAGGCCAGAATGTGGAAATGGCCGAGATCATCAACAAGGTTTCGGAGATGATTTTCGAGGACATCTTCCCTGACAAAAAATACCGTTACCCTGCATTCAATGGCCGGTACTCCTTCTCCTTCAATCAGACCGTGGATGACCGCCCTTATAAATCCAACCAGACCTATGATGTGGGTGTTCGTATCCTGACCCCTGCTTCCGAGTATGGCGGTGAGGAAACCACCCTGCGCATGATGTCCGGGCAAGGCAAAGAAGTTCTGGTCGTGCTGCCGGATGACCGTGCCTTCATGGATGAAATTCAGACCTACTTAAAAATTGAAAAGTTCCTGCGGTTGAATACATCTTCCGCACTGAGCAAATATGAGACCATCAAAGAAGCCAAGCGTCTGGAAATGCGGGAACGCAACAGCAATGCCCGCCTGTTCTTGATTGAGTCTTTGAAGGTTGCCACGATCTATGTCAATGGCGATAAGGCTCAGATCGGTGCCAAGGAAGTCTCCAGTCGGATCAGTGAGGCCATTGGCCGTTTGGTCACTACGGTGTACCATAAGCTGTCCTACATTGATGCAGCCATGGGCGAGGATGACATCCGGAAGATGATGCGTACTTCCAATCAGCTGACACTGAACATTGAGGGTGGCAAGGAAGCCAACGTCCATGCACTGGATGATGTTCTCCAGTTTGTTGCCGGTAATACCCACATGCATATGAAGACCTCTATGAAAACCATCAAAGACCGCTTCATGAAAGCTCCTTATGGCTTTGTCGAGGACGATGTACAGTGGTTGGTAGCCCGCCTGTTCAAGCGTGGGGATCTGTCCTTTACCGTCAATGGTGCCAGCGTCACCATAATGAACAAGTCTGATGAAGAAATCGTCAGCCTGATCACCAAGAAAGCATTTGTGGAGAAGCTGCTGATGGAGCAGCGTGTTCGCGTTTCTGATAAAGATAAGAAAATCGTCCGGGATGTCATGAAAGAGTTGTTCCATTCCACTGCTGTCAGTGAAGATGAGGACTCCATGATGAAGACATTCCAGACTTATTGCCAGCACATGATGTCTGACTTGCAGGTGCTGGAAGCTCGCTATGAAGAAAAGCGCTATCCGGGCAAGAAAGCAGTGGATAGTGGAAAGAAGCTGCTGACTACTGTATTGCAGCAGACCAATCCGCTGGAGTTCTTCAAGACCGTTGCCGGTATGAGCGAAGACCTGATTGATTTCGCTTATGACTACGATCCGATTAAAGCCTTCTTTGGTGGTGAACAGAAAACCATCTTTGAACGTGCGCTTGATATGTTGGCAATTTACGATGACAGCAAAACCTATATCGTGGATACCGATCTTGAGTCTGTCGTGGCACAGATGCGCACAATCATTGGCAAGGCCGAGCCTTACAACGATATTCCCAAGCTGCCGGAGCTGCGCGAACAGTTTATGAAGGCCTATATGAAGGTATTGCAGGTGCAGGAAGCTCCTGTGTATGCTGCCATTGATGAGGCCAGAACCCGTACTCTGGAAGTCCTGAAAGAAAAACCGTATGCAGCGGATAAGAAAGATAAGTACATTGAACTGTTTGTAGAAATCCGCGAGGAATCCTCTCATTGCAATAATGTCTCCCGGTTGAGAAGCTACGCAGACCGTGCCGAGGCATTGAAACTGCGCCTTATGAACGAGATGGATCAGCTGGACGCTGATATTGCCAAGAAGGTCGCCGAGGAAGAAGAGCGCAAGCGTAAGGAGGCTGAGAAGCGTGGCGAAACGCCTCCTGTTCCTGTAACGCCAATCGTGCCTCAGCCGAAGCCGAAGAAGAAAAAGAACGTGGGTATCAAGTCCGTTGCCCTGACTTCCTCTTGGAGAATTGAGACTGAGGAAGATATTGATAAGGCATTGGCAACCCTGCGCCAGAACCTGAAAGCGCAGCTGGAGGAAGATACCATTGTGAACGTGGAATTCTAAGGGGGATTGAGATGATGGAAGCAAACGATAAATTGATAGACCTAGAGTCTTACCAAATGATGAAAAGCGTTGGCAACTTTGACATAGCCCCTTGTGAAGGCACATTTGACTTCGAGGATAAGAGCCGTTTTACCAAGATGGAGCTTAGTTCTGCACAGAAGATGTATATGAGTTCCTTTTTGCAACAGGTTCCTATGGCTACTACAGCAGGAACGCTGGTCAATGCTTATACGGCCAGTTTTCCGGAAGGCCTTCCGCATACACTCACTGCACTGAAACAGGGCGGCTTCGGATCCATGGTTCGGGAGAACGGGAAGTTTGCTGGTTCTGCCTCCTTTTATCAGATGACCGAACAGGCTGCGGTGCTGGGTGCGTTCAGTGCGATGTCGATTGCCACTGGGCAATACTTTCTGACGCAGATAAACAGCGAACTGAATATGATCAATCTCAAAATAGACAAGATTTTGGAATTCCTTTATGGCGAGAAGAAAGCTGAATTGATGGCAGAAATCAGCTTTGTCAAATATGCCTATCAGAATTACGGATCCATCATGGTTCATGAGCCTCAGCAAATTGCCACCATTGGCAGCTTACAGGAAGCTAAAAAGATTGCAATGAAAGACATTGAGTTCTACATGAATGATTTGGACTTGACCGTGAATGAAGAGGCAAAGAAATACACAGACTTTGATGCCCTTGCCAATAAGGCATTCCAGATCAGAGAGAGTTTGGAACTGTCTATGCAGCTTTATATTATGAGCAGCATGATGGAGGTCTACTTCTCTCAGAATCAGGACAATTCCTACATGCACTCCCTTGAAACAGATATGACGGCATATCTGGACAAGTGCGAGAAACGGATGCTTAGCAGTTTCAGCGTTCTCAACCGCCGTATGGTTGATTACAAGGCAAAACCGATGGAGAAGATAGACAAGTCTGTTCACACAGAGAAGATTGGCAGGCTCATCGATTCTCTGAACAGTGGGGAAGAATCCACTATGAGAAAGTCCCTGCGCACAGCGCTTCATGCAGCCACGCGCAAGTCTGAGTATTACCTTGCTGCGGATGGAAACATGTATGCCAAAGTGGTGTAACAGCCGCTTTTAGAAAATGGAGGAACCCCAACATGAATAAAACCGCAATCAAAAACTTTGCAGTTTGGGCAAGAAACAAACTGATTGCAGATATAAGCTATAAAGCTGGTCTGATGGGCATTTCTGAGGATGGGATCAAAGCAACCCTTCCCCAGTCCACCAAAGACATGGAGTTTTATGATATCGGAACCAAAGAACCTTACGTCATCAACGGAGAAGCCGTGCGTCAGCGCAAGCGTCTTGCAGAGCTGATCAACCAGAGGGCAGCTATGTCTGATTATAAGACTGCCTACCGAGCTGTGATTGAAGAAGTGGCTTACACTTGGTTCAACCGTCTCATTGCCATCCGGTTTATGGAAGTCAATGATTATTTGCCTTCCCGCATTCGTGCGCTGTCCTCAGAGAGCAGTAGCAAGCTGGAGCCGGATCTGGTGACTACGCCTTTTGATGCAGAACTGGAACTGAGCGACTATGAAAAGTCTGAAATCGTCCGTCTGAAAAATGAAAATTTGGTGGACGAGTGCTTCCGGATGCTGTTTGTGAAACAGTGCAATGCTCTAAACGAAGTGTTGCCTATGCTGTTTGAAACCACCGCTGACTACTCGGAACTGCTGCTGAACGTTTCTGTGACGGATCAGGACGGCGTGGTGTATCATCTGGTGCATGACATTCCTGAGGATGACTTCAATATCAGTAAGATTGGTGAGGACGGCAAGCCCACCGGTCAGGTGGAGATCATCGGCTGGTTGTACCAATATTATAATACTGAGGATTTTAATGCAATTTACGATGGCGCTTTATCTAAAGAACAAGTCACGAAATACCTTGTGCCAGCGGCAACCCAACTTTTTACTCCTGATTGGGTTGTGCGTTTTATGATAGAGAATGCGTTAGGACGTTTATGGATCGAAGGACACCCGAACCCTGAGCTGAAATCTGAGTGGAAATACTATCTGGATGAAGCAGAGCAGGAAGCGGATGTACAGGCACAGTTGGAGAAGATCCGCGAGGAATACAAGACCATTAAACCAGAAGATATCAAGGTCATTGACCCCTGCATGGGCAGCGGCCACATTTTGGTGTACGCTTTTGATGTGTTGATGCAGATTTATGAAGCTGCCGGATATACTCAGCGAGAAGCCGCAAAGAGCATTCTGGAGAACAACATCTATGGTCTTGATATTGATGACCGTGCCTTCCAGCTGGCTTACTTTGCAGTCATGATGAAGGCAAGACAGTATAATCGCCGTAATTTGAACAGTGAAACGGTTTGCCATGTTTATTCCATTCAAGAGAGCAATACGGTTAACCGCGCCCAGCTGAAATACTTTGGAGCCGGTCTGAACGACTTGGAACGCAACGATTCCATGAACCAGATTGCTGGCTTGCTGGATACCTTTGTGGATGCCAAGGAGTACGGTTCTATCCTGAATGTAGATGCCTGTAACTGGGACTTACTACGCAGATTTGTGGCAGAAATCAATGATGCCGGACAGATGTCGCTGGACTCCATTGGGTTGGAGGAAACCAAGGGACAACTGCGCCTGCTGATTGAAATTGGGCAGGTGATGGCTCAGAAGTACGATGTGGTTGTGACAAACCCACCATATCTTGGTAGTGGCAAATTCAATGCGAAACTTAGCTCATATATTGAGCATAATTATTTTGATGAGAAACCTGACTTGGGCATGGTTATGCTCAAAAAAATTCTGTTTTCGTTAGTTAAGAGAAATGGTTTCATGGGTGCGATAACAACAGTTTCTTGGATGTTTATCAAAAGTTTTGAAAAGTTCAGGCAAAATCTTCTAATGAACAAGGATTTTGTATGTATGGTAGATTTTGGAACTGAATTGTTTGAAGGGAAAATCGGGCATTTGCCTGTTGCCTCTTGGATAAATAGAAATAGCCACATTGAGCAAATATTTACATCAGTTAGGCTAGTTGATTATTGTTATTCTCGCCGTGATGAAAAAAAGCAGGAATTCTATAACAGAACAAATTACTATTCAATATGCCAAGCAGAGTTTCAAAAAATCGCAGGTTCTCCGATTGCTTATTGGATAAGCAAAACGGCACTGGATGCTTTTGCTGGAGAAAATTTAGGAAGTGTATCTGAGCCTAGAATGGGATTGACAACAGGCAGGAACGATTATTACCTGCGCTTGTGGTTTGAGCCGGATTTTCATTGCATTGGGTTTTCCAAAACCCGTGAGCAAGCAATAGACTCTGAACTGAAATGGTTTCCTTATGACAAAGGTGGCGATTTCAGAAAATGGTATGGCAATCGTAACTTTGTTGTGAATTGGTATAATGATGGACATGAAATGCAGACAACAATGCATCCGGATGGCGCCAGAATCTGGGCTCATAATTTCAATCTTGATTATAATTTTAGAGAGCATATCTCTTGGAATGATGTTGTAATGAGTAATTTGTCATTCAGATATTTCGAGAAAGGATTCTTGTTTGATTCTGCTGCGGCCACTATATTTGTTTCACCGGATAAGAAAACTGTGCTGCTTGCCTATCTCAATTCGAATTTTGTAAACGAATTGGCAAAATTACTAAATCCAACCGTCCACTTCAAACTGGGTGATTATTCTAAGTTGCCGTTTGGTAACTGGGATGAAAAGCTGCTTTCTGGTTTAGCAGAACAATGTATAAGAATCACAAAAGAAGATTGGGACAGCTATGAAACATCGTGGGATTTTCAAAGGCATCCTCTTATTGGCCATGAACAACGTATTTCAGATGCAATGAGAACATGGAATGACATCTGTATAAAAAGAAGAAACGAACTTACAGCTCTTGAAGAACGAATAGACCGCTATTTTGAAGACTTTTACATGGAAAAAATTAACGGCGATAACAACGGGAACCGGGGAAACTCAGTAAATCTTTCCAACACTGAAGCGGATGTAAAGAGTTTGATTTCATATGCTGTTGGTTGCATGTTTGGTCGATATTCTATTGACAAATGCGGGCTAGTATACGCTGGAGGAGCATGGGATGAATCTCAGTATTCTAGTTTCATTCCCGATGAGGATAACATCATTCCCATCACTGATGAAGAATATTTCCAAGATGATATTGTGGGAATGCTGTGTGAATGGCTGAAAAACGTCTATGGTGCAGATACACTGGAGGAGAATCTCGATTACATTGCCAAGTCTTTAGGTAATAAGGGCGATACAAGTCGAGAGGCAATAAGATACTACTTTTTAAGTGAAAAAGGGTTTTATAAAGACCATTGCAACACTTATTCTGTCACTGGCTCTGGAAAGCGGCCTATCTACTGGCTCTTTGACAGCGGCAAGCAGAACGGTTTCAAAGCCCTCATCTATATGCACCGCTATGATGAGAACACCATCGGCAACCTGCGTATTGATTATCTGCACCGCATGGAGCGCGTGTATGAGAGCGAAATTGCCCGGATGCAGGATATCATCGACAACAGCCGCGATGGCCGCGAAGTAACTAAGGCCACCAAGCGTAAGGAAAAGCTCCAGAAACAGATCAAGGAATGCAAGGAGTATGACGAAAAGATTGCCCACCTTGCTCTTGCCCGGATCCCCATTGATCTGGATGACGGCGTAAAAGTGAACTACGAAAAAGTCCAGACGGTTGATGGTAAGAAATATCCTGTGTTGGCAAAAATCTAAATTATTTAGGAGGTGAGATTGTGAAACGAAAAAGATTGCGAATTAAAAAGGTCAAGAAGGTTTCGACACCTCGTTTCACAATGTATACCCCTAATATGAAGATCTATAAGATGGACTGGACATTTAATAAAGCTGATGATGATCCAAACCCGTCAGTACCGCATGGTCACTCCAGCGACAATCAATATCGTCTCAGGCTTTGGGATGGTAAGGTCTACAAAAAACAATCTGGAAAGCTGGAATACGTGGGTCATGCAAAAAGAAAAGAGCTACAAGCACTATTTAGAATTGATGAGTTCCAAGCGTTTATTGGAAAGTCAAGAGTCTGGTATAAGGAGAATCATCCCGTGTGTCCTCCCTTATCACCCCTTTCAGGGCATCGTGTCGCTATGAGACGTTTCACAGCTAGAAGCAATCAAGCAAAAGATATTCCTGAAACCATAAACTTTGCTTTGCCGATTGTAATTACCAAAAAGGACATATAATAATCAGATATGAGATAGGAGGTGTGACCAATGACAGCAGAAGAAATTTTTGCCGGTGAGACTGATAATGTGGAATTCAAAGAAGACATTCCTGCCAAGAGCGAAAAGTATATGAAAACAGTTGTGGCCTTTGCCAACGGCAAGGGCGGCAAGCTGATCTTTGGTGTTGAGAATAACACATGGAAGGTCACGGGTTTTACAAAAGAAGAGGTCTTTCAGAAGATGGATGCCATTACCAATGCCATCTTCGACAGCTGCGAGCCAAAAATCACGCCTAGCGTTGGTGTGCAGGAAGTGGAAGGCAAGGCCATTATTGAGGTGGAAATTCTGCCCGGTATGCCCCGGCCTTACTACATCAGGAGCCAAGGCATTTTGGATGGAACCTATATTCGTGTGAGCGGAACCACTCGTCATGCAGAGCGTTATCAGGTGCAGGAGCTGATTCTGGAAGGACAGAACCGGTATTATGACTGTGAGCCTGTGGAAGGTCTCACTATTACTGAGGAAGATATTGCAAAGCTATGTGCTGATATGAAGGCAATGGCTATCCGGAATACCATCGCGGAGGCTGAAAAAGCCAAAGTGCGTGATATTACCAAGAATATCTTGCTTTCATGGGGAGTTCTGGCAGAAAAAGATGGAGCCATTGTTCCAACCAATGCCTATGCGCTGTTGACGGGCAAGGCACAAGTCCAGCCTGTAGTGCAATGTGGAATTTTCAAAGGTAAGGATCGGGCTTACTTCGTGGATCGCCGTGAATTTGAAGGTTCCGTTCAAGAGCAAATGGAAGCAGCCTTTCAGTATGTACTTGAGAAAATCAATCGCGGAATGACAATACAGGGTGTGCAGCGGCAGGATGTGTATGAACTGCCTTTGGACAGTGTGCGCGAGTTGATCGCAAATTCTATTGCCCACCGCAGTTACTTGGAACCGGGCAATATTCAGATAGCCTTGTTCGATGACCGGCTGGAGGTCACTTCTCCCGGTATGCTTCTGAATGGTGTTTCTATCGCCAAAATGAAGGAAGGTTATTCTAAGATCCGGAACCGTGCTATCGCCAATGCGTTTTCCTATATGAAAATCATTGAAAAATGGGGCAGCGGTATTCCGCGTATCATCCGGGAATGTAAAGAATATGGTCTGCCTGAACCAGAATTCCTTGATTTTGATGGAGATTTCCGGGTAAACATGTACCGGAAGGCTGCTGTTGGAGGGAATGGTATCAGTGATACCAAAAATGATACCAATGATACCAATGAGACCATTGCAATGAGACTGATCTGTGAAAACCCAGCTATTACCCAGAAGGAAATGAAGGAAAAGATGGGTGTTTCGATTGTGACAATCAAACGGCTTATGGCCGACTTGCAAAAGAGCGGCAAAATTCAAAGACAGGGATCCAGCCGAAGCGGCAAGTGGCTGATTACAAACCCGGAGGAATAACTATGGCAGAGCTAAATCTGAATCAAATAATCGAAAAGCTGAATGGAGAGTTTACGGGTGAAAACCGCAAGCTCGTCTTTTGGTACGATGATAAAGCAGACTTTGCCGAGGATATTGACTCTGTGGAGCTTGCCAATGCGAAAATTCTGAAATTGGAGCCGGGCAATCAGTTCGGCACCAAGTTCTTTTTGGAGCGTGAGGATACCACCACAAACTACCTGATATACGCTCCTTTTCCCAAGCCAGACGTGCGGGAAAACCATCTGGAAGATACTATGCTGTATTCCAAGCGGTTCTTTGCAGACCGCGCCTCCCTGCTTTCTGTGGATTTGGGCATTTCCGAGAAGTACAAGCCTGTCATTGAAAAGCACATCAAGTTCTTTGCAAACAAAGACCGCACGGGACGGTTCTATGATCTGGAGATTGAGAACTTCAATGAGGATAATATTCTGATTGGCCTGATGAGTGCTGTGTGCCATACCAGAACCTGTTCTTTTGACGAAGTGGTACGGATCCTTCTCACCGATGACGCTTTGGAAGAAAATAAGTTCATCGCAGAATTCGACAAATACGGCCTTCTTCCTGCATTCTGGAAGTTCTGTGAGCAGCAGTTTGGATACAGCGACAATAAGCCTTCTCTGGAGAAGCTGGTCGTGACCATGTTCGTTACTTATGCGGACAAGTACATTCAGAAAGAGCTGCCACAGGGCTGGAAGACCTTTGTATCTTATAAGTCCGGCAATATCATCGCTTTCCTTGATAGCCTGATGAACAACCTGCTTTATCGGGAGCGTTATGATGAGCTATCTGCGCATGTGGCAACTGGTCTGAATGTTTCTACTGCGCTTGAGAGCTATGAGCCGGAGACACTGGTGGAGTGTGACTCCTTTACCCAGATTGACGGCATTATCCTTCGCTGGTTGGTGGATCGCCTGCTGGCTGAGGATACCGGTGCTAAACTGGGCAATCATCCAATTCCGGAAATATGTGAGATGCGCCAGAAGATGCACTTTGGCGCGAAGTTCTCAGCTGCTTATGAGCTTCTGAACAGTGCCTATGAGCTGATTATGGCAGCAAAGTATTCCTGCCCGGATGGCTTCAAGGCCATTGTTCAGCAGTACATATCAGCGGATTGCCAGATTGATGCACAGTACCGGCACTTCTATTACTGCTATGATCTTCTGGACAACAGCAGCGCTTTTGAAAAGCTGCGGGATCTGGTGGAGAACATCTACACGAATGAATATCTGGGAAAACAGCTGCCTCAGTGGAATGCAGGCATGACAGAAGCGGATGCCCTTACCATTCTTCCTTTACAGCGCAACTTCTACGCTCGTTTTGTGAAGGGCAACAAAGACCGCACAGTCGTGATCATCTCTGATGCCATGCGCTATGAGGTTGGCCGCCAGCTGTTCAATAAAATGCTGGATGACCCGAAATGTACTGCGAAGCTGGACTGTATGCTCAGTACGTTGCCTTCCTATACCCGCCTTGGAATGGCGGCATTGCTCCCTCATTCCAAGTTGGAACTGACAGATGATGGGAAGGAATTGGTAGATGGTACTTACTGCACCGATTTGGCTTCCCGTCAGACCGTTCTGCAGGCGGCTATCCCGGAGAGCTGCTGCGTCCAGTTTGATGAAATAAAGAACATGAAGAAAGCCGCCCTGCGTGAGGTTTTCACTGGCAAGCAGGTGGTTTACGTTTACCATGATCAGATTGATGTTCGTGGTGAACATACCGAAGATGAAGTCTTTGTGGCCTGTGAAGAGGCTGTTGCAGAGAGTGCAGACCTGATCCGGAAGATTACGGTCAATGCCAACACGCTGCAC
>SAAH01000212.1 GCA_009929525.1 Clostridia bacterium
TCAGATTCCTTATATTTGGGGCATTTTTTGAAAGTTGTTTATAAAGACATGGTTTAATTCAGGTCTATGTGGATAAAACTGCGGAAACTCAAGAACAAAAACAATTGCAGAATCACCGTGAGTTTGTTATAATAAATACAAATTTTTCAGGAGAAGGCGGTTTAAGCATGAATATTGGTATTATTGCGCATAACAGCAAGAAAAGTTTAATTGAAGACTTCTGTATTGCATACAAGGGGATTTTGGCAAAACATGAAATTTATGCAACTGGAACAACTGGCCGGAGAATTGAGGAAGCAACCAATTTGCATGTACACAAATTTTTAGCTGGTTCCGTAGGCGGTGACAAACAGTTTACTGCCATGATTGAACGAAATGCTATGGATATGGTAATATTATTCCATAATCCAAACATGGTAGATTCCAATTCTAAAGAGCCTAATGTATATCAGATTTCCAGTTTCTGTGATCAGTATAATATTCCGGTTGCAACAAATATCGCAACAGCAGAATCATTAATTCTTGGCCTTGATCGAGGGGACCTTGAGTGGAGAGAACAGATAAGATAGCCTATGAGAGTAATAGCAGGAAAAGCAAAAAGTCTAAAATTAAAAACAATTGAAGGAATGGACACTCGACCAACGACAGATCGGATAAAAGAAACTTTATTTAATATGCTGCAGCCTTATATCGCAGATTGTAGGTTTCTCGATTTGTTCGCTGGAAGTGGTGCTATTGGCATCGAGGCATTAAGCCGGGGTGCTGATTGCTGTGTCTTTGTTGAGCAGCAAAAGAAAGCCGCCATATGTATACAGGATAATTTGAATTTTACCCGTTTGGATGGATTGGCAGATATAATGATAACAGATGCGGTATCCGCAATAAAGAAACTGGATGGAGAACTTCCTTTCCAGTGTATTTTTATGGATCCGCCTTATAATAAGGGATTGGAATTCGATGTGCTTCGGGCACTGAAAGATTCCTCTTTGATCGATGATGATACACTTATCATCATTGAAGCATCTCTAGAAACAGAGTGGGCTGTGGCAGAAGAGTTGGGATACGAGATTTTGAAAATCAAGCGATATAAGACAAATCAGCATCTGTTTCTGAAAAAGGGAGGAAAGATATGACAACATCCGTATATCCGGGTTCTTTTGACCCGGTAACTTTTGGTCACTTGGATGTAATTGAGCGTGGTGCTCAGTTATTTGACAAAGTAATTGTAGGCGTTTTGAACAATTCTATAAAAAGTCCGTTGTTTTCTGTCGAAGAACGTGTTAAAATACTAGAGGAAGCGACAAAAAACTTACCGAATGTTGAGATAGTGGCTTTCAGTGGCCTGTCAGTGGAATTTGCCCGGCAGTGCAATGCGAAGGTTATCATCCGTGGCCTGCGGGCAATCACGGATTTTGAATATGAGCTTCAGATGGCACAGACCAATCGTGTTTTGGCACATGATGTTGATACTATGTTTTTGACCACGAGTTTGGAATATGCTTATTTAAGTTCTACGACAGTGAAGGAAGTAGCCCAGTTTGGTGGAGATATTTCCAAGTTTGTACCTGACTTTGTGATGAAAAAGGTACATGAAAAACTAGGTAAGACGTATTAATTTATAAGGAGAGAATGATCATGAGCAGCAGAATTGAACAGATTATTGAAGAAATTGAGGAATTTGTAGAAAGCTGTAAGTATCAGCCATTATCTACAACTAAGATTGTTGTTAATAAAGAAGAATTAGAAGAGCTTTTAAGAGAGCTCCGTTTAAAAACTCCTGATGAGATCAAAAGATATCAGAAGATCATCAGTAACAAAGATGCGATTCTTGCTGATGCTCAGGCTAAAGCTGATACTTTGATCGCAGAGGCTCAGGCTAAGACCAAAGAGATGGTCAGCCAGCATGAAGTAATGCAGCAGGCATACGCTCAGGCAAATGAAACAATTGGCAATGCCAACAAACAGGCACAGCAGATTCTTGATGAGGCAACTATTGATTCCAATAATATCAGACTGAGTGCTATTTCTTATACAGATGATATGCTTGCTAATCTTGAGCAGATCATGTCAACCGCGATCAATGATTCCGGTGAAAAATACAGGAACTTTATGACTTCTATCCAGGGCTGCTATGATGTAGTTACCCGCAATAGAAGCGAGCTTGCTCCACAGGGTTCTTCTGTTTCACAGCCAGCAGACGACGATATGTCTTATGATTCATTAGATACTCTTGATGACGAAGAGTAATATCAGGATCAACAATGTATATACTGCATTTAATGTTTTACAAATCATATAATATGAAATTTTCAGGGGAGTGCCGCGAAGCACTCCCTTTGTTTGTGCAATAGAGGAAAAACCTCCAAATGAGGTAAGCGTTAAAATTATGATGTATTTTCCGGAAATCGGAAAATCTGATCGAGAAATCTTCCAGATCCCGGTTGTGATCTCTATTGTCCCGGTCAGTATACTTGATACTGCAGGCATGAATACAGTCAAACGGCTGATCAAGGCTGCGCCTATGGAAAACAATATAATATATCCGCCAAGTCTTACAATGGTTTCAAATCCACTCATAATAGAAGTATCTATCAGTTCAATAAGGGAATATTTAGTGGCCGGATCACTCATAAGCGAATAATTCTTGGATCCTGGTTCGATATCCCATCGATGTAACCATATACGAGCGGTAACAGATGTCAGGAGAACAGATGAATACAATATTACAAATGTAATTATAGTATAACCGGAAAGCTTAAGGCTGTTTAAAAGCACATATGAGGTTACAAACATGGGGCTGGCATTATTAGCAAAGCTCAGTAGATAGAAAGCTTCATTCTGACTTATCTTTCCTTCTCGATATAAATCTCCTGTAAGCTTTGCTCCCATAGGATATCCACAAAATACTCCCATTAAAAATGCATAGGTACCGTAACTTGTCAATCCTAACAATTTTTGAAAGATATTTTCAACATATTTTAAGGCACTGGGAATCTTATCCGTTTTAATAAGGAAATCTGACAGGATAAGAAATGGAAGCAGTGAAGGCAGTATCGTATAGAACCAAAGTTTAAGGCCGCTAAGCGAAGCCTCAAATGCCTCCTTTGGAAAAATCAAAAGATAAATCACTACTGAAAGAATGGCAGCCAGAAAAATACTTTTCCTCATGAAGTCCCTCCCATATGATCTTAGGCAATTGATCTGGACACTGTGCCTATCTTTAAAATGATACAGACACTCTATATAGTATTCATAAAATAGTCCAAATAGAGATATCTTGAGTTTCCGCAAAATGTAATTTCAAAAGAGATAACTTCTTCTAAAGTACCAATCTGTCCTATTTTTGAAAAAAATGAAAAGACAGTATTG
>SAAH01000213.1 GCA_009929525.1 Clostridia bacterium
TTGCGTTATGAAAATGGATGCCCCAAGACGTAAGATAGTGAGTGATGCCGTAGACTTGCTTACAACTGATTATGAAGAGCAGGAGGCAACGGTGCTTCCTGCAAACCAGATTTTGGACATCAATACGGATTGCATTGTTCATTATCACAATCACTTGTTTCACCTGTATGAGGGTGAGAGGTTGGACGATCTTGTCCAAAGTATTCTGGACAATGGTGTGCTGACACCGGCCATCGTAATGAGGCTGGATGAAGGAAAATATGAAATGTTGGCTGGGCATAATCGGTTGGAGGCAGCTAAACTTGCCGGATTGAGTCGTATCCCGGCAATCATCAAGGAAAAGATGTCTGAACAGGAAGAGCTGGCGTATGTGGTAGAAACTAATCTGAGACAGCGTTCCTTCTCGGACATGTATCCTTCCGAACAGGCTGCCGTTCTGAAAGTTCAATACAGTCAAATCCTTTCACAAGGCCGTCGGAGCGACATCATCCGTGAACTGGATGCCTTGGACGGTGGTGAAGTCACTTCCGATCAAAATGACCAAAGGTTGGATAGTCGAGGCAGGCTTGCCAAAGATTATAACTTGTCTCCTAGTTCCATTGCTCGGCTCATTCGTGTTTTCGAGTTGATTGAGCCGTACAAACGAGCAATGGACAACAAGGAAATTACGATGCAAATTGCAATCAACCTTTCATATCTGAGCAAGGCAGCGCAAGGTTGGGTGCTTGATAAGTCAGAAAAGCTGGGGTATCGTCTGGATGCAAAGGCATCTGCCGAATTCAGAAGCCAGCGTAACAACTTGTCAGAAGATGGTGTTGAGATGATGATGTTAGGCTGGTTGGAGTCAAAAACACAGGCACCTAAGTTCCAAACCATCAAGATGGATGCAGCTATTTTTCAGAAGTATTTCAACCGGGAAGATAAACCGGAGCAGGTACAACAAACTATTCTGCAAGCATTGGAGATGTATTTTGCCAATGCTTCCGCATAACACAAATTATTTGCCGTTCATTTCGTGTAACAACGAGGTGAGCGGCTGTTTTTTTGTCCATTTTTAAGAAGGGAGAATTAAGAAAATGTATTTTACCAACAATTCAACGATGGCTTTTGAACGGATGATGCAAGGTGTACCGGGCTTTGATCGGTATGATGATCATACGAGAAATGCTTGCCATGAATGCAGAACATGTAGATTTCATCGGCCTCATTGGAAGTATGAGACCTGCGTTTATGCGCAGTGTCCCTATGAACCGGGCAGATGCACTCGGATTGGAAAATCAGTCCCAGCAAAGGCTTAAGTGCTGAACAGGCTGGAGAAAGGAGGTTGCCTTGGATAGCGAGAACAGATTTCCATTTCATTACGGAGCCGAAGCTGAGCAATATGCTTTCTATCGGATACCCAAGGCGCTGTTCGACAATCCAGTGTTTTCTGAGGTATCCACAGACGCGAAGTTGTTGTATGGCATGATGCTGGATCGATTGGGACTTTCTATTCGTAATAAGTGGGTGGATGAAAATGGACGTGCATTCATTTATTTCACCATGGAGAGTATCAAAGAGAGTTTTCAATGTGGAAACGACAAGGCGCTTAAACTGCTTGCAGAACTTGATACAAACAAAGGAATCGGCCTTATTAAACGTGTTAGGCAGGGGCTTTGCAAACCGGACATTATCTACGTCAAAAGTTTCATCCCGAATGAAGAACGCTGGACTACGGCAGATGCCGAACTCCGGACTTCGGAAAAACCGAACTCCGGATTACGGAAAAATAGAAGTCCGGACATCGCCAAAGTCGAACCAAATAAAACTGAGTCAGAAAAGACTGAGATTAACGATACTGAGAAGAAATATATACGTCACCGATATGGCCATTATCAGAATGTTCTTCTCACCGATGAGGACTTGGATACCCTAAAGTCAGAATTCCCTACTGATTATCAGCAGCGCATTGAGGCTGTTTCAGAGTATGTTGCCTCTACAGGAAAGCGCTATAAGAATTTTTTGGCTACTATTCGAAACTGGGCAAAGCGCGATGCGCAGAAGCAGTCGTTTTCAACGCCTAAGCGAAAAGCACCTAATTATACTGTAAATGAAGGAGATTGCTTATGAAAGAACAAATTGAAAAGCTCATTTCCGCAGCTCGTGCAAATGCGGCTATTTCCCCAGAAGAT
The DNA here is from genome assembly GCA_009929525.1 of Clostridia bacterium. GTDB lineage: Bacteria > Bacillota > Clostridia > Lachnospirales > Lachnospiraceae > Oliverpabstia. Next base: position 2,172 of record SAAH01000213.1, read on the forward strand.
TATATTAACCCGGAGGATGGACTGTTGTATTGCGGTGCCTGTTCTACGAGTAAAGAAAAGAGACTCAACGGTTTCGGGAAAGAAATGGTTGTTCCATGCATGTGTAAGTGCGAAACGGAAAAACATGCGAGGGACGAAGCTGAAAGAAAGCGGCTGGAACAAATTGCCAAGATTGGGCGTATGAAGGCGTCTGGCTTACAGGATCGCTCACTCTATAATTACACGTTTGCCAATGATCACGGAGATAATCCGCTGATGAAAAAAGCAAAGGCCTATGTGGAACATTGGCCGGAGTTTTATGAGCAAAACATTGGATTGCTGCTGTTTGGAGCAGTAGGAACCGGCAAATCATTTTTTGCAGGCTGCATCGCAAACGCTCTGATTGAGCAGGGAATTCCTGTGTTGATGACAAATTTTTCTCGTATTCTGAATAGTTTGAATGGGATGTTCAATGAGGACAGAAATGAATACATTAACAGCCTTAACCGGTATTCCCTGCTGATTATTGATGACTTGGGAATTGAGCGGAACACAGAATATGCGCTGGAACAGGTTTTTAATGTGATCGACAGTCGTTATCGCAGCAAAAAGCCGATGATCATCACCACAAATCTTGGCTTATATGATATTCAGCACCCAGAGGCTGAGGATATCGCTCATGCGCGTATCTATGACCGCATTCTGGAGGTTTGTCAGCCTATTTTCTTCAAAGGCAAGAACTATCGGACAGAAAATGCGCAGATTGCACGAGATAAGATCAGTAAAATTTTGAGTGATTAAGGAGGAAAAATGAATAGAATCTTTCTTTGGCAGCGGGTGCATCCACCTTAGCTGCTTTTTTTGCACCTTGAAATTCTGCGAAAGGAGGTAAATTGATGCAGGATGAAATCAACAGAGAAATCGTCGCGGATGGCACAAGAGTAGGCATGAAGGTTATCGCTCTTTCTGTGAAGGCAGGGAAAATGACGGGCGATACGCTTAAAAAAGCTATGCAGGAATACCTGAACAAGCTCAGCCATCCAACCGGTGAGCAGACTGTGGCACAGCTGATGAAGCAGAACCAAGGCCTTACCAACATTGAGGTAACGGACGGCAATATCAAGTCTTTTGAAAAAACAGCCAAGAAATATGGGATTGATTTTGCGCTGAAAAAGGATGCGTCCCAATCGCCGCCCAAGTATATG
>SAAH01000093.1 GCA_009929525.1 Clostridia bacterium
TCACAATACTGTCTTTTCATTTTTTTCAAAAATAGGACAGATTGGTACTTTAGAAGAAGTTATCTCTTTTGAAATTACATTTTGCGGAAACTCAAGCTGAATTTAAACAAAATCTAACAATAATTTTTCTATTCTAATGATAAAACGGTGCAAACAGTCTCACCCGGAACATATTCTATGGTCACATGATCACCTTCCTGTAAAGTTACCACCTGCAGAAAATCCTGTACCGGAATATCAAATATCAATTCACTTCCTGTAAGTACCAGATAGAAATGTGAATTGCCGTCAATTACACTTTGTGCGATCCGTTCGATATTACCAGAGAGTTTTTGCATCTCTCCGCCATTTTCCTGAGCGATTCCACTGGAACTTAAAAGCTTCACATAGGCCTGCTCACACTGTGCTACCGTATCACCGATCGCTACATTCTGATATTTCTGGATATTTACCATTGCATACTTCTTTACAAGACCTGCACCATCTTTCAGGGCCATAAAATAAGTCGGCTCAGATGATATATTCAGCAGTATAGGAAATGTAGAGGTATATCCCAGATTCTGTACCTGGCCTTCTGCCGATTCCATCGCTGAATGTTCCTCTGCACCATTTACTTTATAATACCTTGTTTCCCTTGTCCGCTGGTTCATAAGTACAAATCCTACATTAGAACGGTCTCCGCTGACAGAAGTAACACCTGTATATACCCAAACATCATCATCCATCGCAAGATAGTTATATCCATCCGTAGACTTGAGACATCCCTTTTGCCCAAAGATACTATTGATATATCCGTTGATGAGTGTTCCATGATAATTGTATAACTGTACTAACAAATCTGCCGAGTTGGCTCTGTCTATCCACTCCGGACAATCCTCCAGTGCATAATCTTCGCACTCTCCTGTCTGTGCATTACAAAGTACAACTCTTCCCACCGTCTGTCCGCCGAAAAGTCCTATCTCAAACTTTTTCACAGGACAGATCCAATATGGTACTCCCTCGTCATCAATCTCAAAGCTGAGCTGATCAAAGATATAGGTCGGAAAGTTAAAACGTAAATGTCTGTAGATATTTCTATTCAAATACTCTGCACCGGAATACTTGATCGGCTGATCTAGTTTCATAAGTGATGTGTCCTGAGTTGCCATATCAATCATAATATATGCCGGGATTCCTTCTGATTGGTTCGTAAGCCATTTGATCGGGCTCGCATATACCAATGGAGTGACCCTCACAGGTTTTCCATTATAATTAATCTGGGAATACAGATCACTGACCTCAAACTGCGAAACCATATCTACCATGCTTCCCATCTTTCGATTTCCCAGCAGCGAAGCACTGTCCTTATCCAAAAGCGGAATCTGATTAAAATCTACCGGCTGGATGTCTTCTGTAAAATCTCTCTCCTCGATGGTAAGAAGATCACGATACTTCTTTGCATTGACGATCGGTGAAGAAAGTACTGCACCGATTCCAAATACCACAACAATTGCCAGGATCACTGTGATCCCCACCTTCATTACCTTACTTTGTTTTACCTCTGCTGCACTGGAAAATTTCTTTCTAAGTGCATACAGTCCCAGGATGATAACTACGACTGCAATCAAAAACCCCCAGAATCCTGTTGCATGAATATTGATAGCCGGCAGCGTCACATAATAGTATATTCCTGCAAGTATCACAATAAGCAACGTCAACAATATCTTTGTTTTTACCTTTTTCATATATACATTCTCTCCATTTCTCTTACCCAGAATCCATAGGACCCATTTTCAGGTTGTATAAAAACTATAGGGCAGAGACCCACTTTCGTCAAGTCTCTGCCCATTAATTTTATACAAACTTAATATCTTATTACTCTTCACTGTTCTCCAGTTTGCTGGCTCTTGCTGCGATCTCTTTTTCCTGAATATCAGAAGGTGCCTGCTCATAACGGGCAAAAGTATAAGAGAAATCACCTGCACCGCCGGTCATTGAACGAAGTACCGTAGAATATCCATAGATTTCCAGTTCCGGAATATCTGCTTCTACGATAGTATACCCGTCTTTGTCCGGATTCATACCAAGTACTCGTCCACGTCTCTTATTCAGATCACCCATAACATCACCAGTAAACTTATCCGGAACACGGATCTTCATGTTGACGATCGGCTCAAGAAGGACTGGGGAAGCTGCCAGGAAACCATCTTTGAATGCCATCTTGGTCGCTGTCTTAAATGCCATCTCAGAGGAATCTACCGGATGATAGGAACCATCATATAATACTGCTTTTACGCCAACTACTGGATATGCTGCCAACGGTCCTGCTACAACAGAATCCTGAAGTCCCTTTTCAACAGCCGGGAAGTAGTTCTTCGGAACAGCTCCACCCACTACGATCTGATCAAATACATATGCTGATTCAAGATCACCGGATGGTTCAAATGTCATCTTAACATGACCATACTGTCCATGTCCGCCAGACTGCTTTTTATATTTTTTATCAATATCCGATTTTTTACGGATGGTTTCACGGAAGGCAACCTTTGGTTTTGCAATCTCTATCTTTACTTTATAAAGATCCTGAAGTTTGCTCACGATGACATCAATATGCTGATCGCCCATACCAAAGATCAATGACTGACGGTTTGCAGAATCATTCACAACCTTCATCGTCAAATCTTCCTGACACATCTTAGAAAGCGCCTGGGAAATCTTATCCAAATCTCCTTTTTCCACTGCTTTATATCTCTTGCTCGTATATGGAGAGGAGATGTCTGGTTTTCCATACATTACAGGTGCTGCCTTTGTAGCAAGACTGTCGCCTGTCTTCAAATCATTTAATTTCGCAACTGCACCGATATCTCCGGCATGAAGCTCTGGTACTTCAATCGGCTTTGAACCTTCAAGAACATACAACTTACCAATCTTAAGTTCAAGATCCTGATCCACATCATAAAGAGTATCTCCAGACTTGATAACACCGGAGCATACCTTGATCATGGAATATTTTCCAATAAATGGATCTATGATCGTCTTGAATACAGTTGCTGATTTTGCTTTTGTAAAGTCATAATTAGCTTCGAAGATTTCACTTGTATTCTTAAGGATTCCTGCACGTTCTCTCATATTTGGACTTGGGAAATATCCGCAGATATCATCTAACAGGATCTTAACACCCTGCAGGTTGACCGGTGAACCCATGCATACTGGAACAATACTTCCATCTCCAACACACATAGATAATGCTGCTGAAATCTCTGTAACAGAGAACTCATCACCCTCAAAGTAACGATCCATGAACTCTTCACTTGTCTCGGCAACAGCCTCAAGAAGAATCTCTCTGTATTTTTCCAGATATTCTGTAGAATATTCTGGAATCGGGCATTCTTCCTTTTTATCTTTGTCTATGTATCTTCTTCCTTTATTCTTAACAATATTGATATATCCGACAAATTTCTCATTCTCACGGATAGGCATATGCAAAGGTGCAATACGTTTTCCATAAAGCTCTGTAAGGTCTTCTACTACCTGGCGGTAACTGACATTATCAATATCCATCTCTGTTACAAAAATCATACGGGGCAATTTGTACTTTTCGCAAAGTTCCCATGCTTTTTGTGTTCCTACCTGAACACCAGATTTTCCTGATACTACGATAACTGCTGCATCAGCCGCTGCTACTGCCTCCTCTGCTTCTCCAATAAAATCAAAAAAACCAGGAGTATCCAGGATATTTACTTTTACCTTATCCCACTGGATCGGAACTGTAGATGTGCTGATTGAAAACTTACGTTTGATTTCCTCTTTATCATAATCACTGATCGTTGTTCCATCTGTCACCTTGCCCAGTCGATTTGTAATACCGGAAAGATAAGCCATAGCCTCCGTCAGTGTAGTCTTTCCTGCTCCGCCATGACCAAGCAGCACTACATTTCTTATTCGGTCTGTTCTAAAAACGTCCATATGTAATACCTCCCAAAATTTAATATGGTTATATTTTACTAAAACTTCATCTATTTTTCAAGTTATTTATGGAATATTGACAATATTTTTCTAATTAATTTCATTTTCTCCCGTCATATCCCGCTTATTTTGTATGTATTTTTCGATAAGTTTAGTCAATTCAGACTTTTTTAGCATTGTTTTTCACTTTAAAGTGTTAAATTGTTGACTTTTCACTAGTCCTGCTTTACAATGATTACAGTCAAAATTTAGAAAAAAGAGGATGAATATCATGATTATTGTAATGAAACCAAATGCACCGAAAAGTGCTGTAGACGACATAACTAAAATTATCTGCTCCAAAGGCTTACAGACACATCTTTCTCAAGGTGAAGAGGTTACGATCATCGGTGTAGTCGGTGATAAGACAAAATTGAACAACCAGAATCTAGAGGTCATGCCTTATGTTGATAAAATTGTTCCTATTACAGAAAGCTACAAATTAACAAATAAAAAGTTTCATCCACAGCCTTCCCGTATAAGGGTCGGCAATCACGAGATCGGACCTGATACGATCACCATCATGGCTGGACCATGTGCTGTCGAAACAGAAGATCAGCTTATGACGATCGCACGTGCAGTAAAAAAAGCCGGTGCTCAGTTTGTACGCGGTGGTGCTTACAAACCAAGAACTTCTCCTTATTCTTTCCAGGGACTCGAGGAAGAAGGACTTCGCTACATGCAGGAAGCAAAAAAAGAAACCGGACTTTCTACTATCTGTGAGGTTATCAGCGAGGAAGCTATCGAAGCTGCCGTAAAATATGTAGATATGATCCAGATCGGTGCCCGCAATATGCAGAACTTCCAGCTCCTTCGGGAAGCCGGACGATCTGGTCTGCCAGTACTTTTAAAACGTGGCCTTGCTGCTACGATTGACGAGTGGTTAAATGCGGCAGAATATATCATTGCAGAAGGCAATCCAAATGTAGTTCTTTGCGAACGCGGTATCCGTACTTATGAAACAGCAACACGAAATACTCTTGACATCAGTGCTGTACCTGTTATCCGTTCAAAGACTCACCTGCCGATCATTGTGGATCCAAGCCATGCAACAGGCGTTGCCGCTTATGTTGCTCCGCTTGCAAAGGCCGCTGTGGCCTGTGGTGCTGACGGGCTTATGATAGAAGTACATAACGACCCAGCTCATGCGCTTTCAGATGGACCGCAGTCATTAACCTTCTCACAATTTGATGAGCTGATGGCTGATATGGCTGCATATATTAAACTTGCCGGCAGAAAGCTCACCTTGTAGTACTACATTATATTTAGAAAGGATTTATTTGGAATGGAAACTACTCTCCATATTGGTTTTATTGGCCTCGGCCTGATCGGCGGTTCCATAGCCAAATCAATAAAACGATTTCACCCTGATATACGCATCTGTGCATATTCAAGAACAGAAACCACCCTGGACGAAGCTGTCGCCCAGGGTATTGTTGATGTCAAATGCACAAAGGAAGATCCTCAGTTCGAAACCTGTGATTATATTTTTCTTTGTGCGCCAGTAAACGATAATATCGCATATCTTTCCTGGTTAAAAGATCACATTTCTCCAGACTGCATCATCACTGATGTAGGAAGTGTGAAAGGTGAGATCCATAAAGCGGTCCATGAGATGAATCTGGACAGTCATTTTATCGGCGGACACCCTATGGCCGGATCCGAAAAAACCGGATTTAATAATGCTACCGATTTTCTTATTGAAAATGCTTATTACATGCTGACCCCTGGAGGGGAGATTGACATCATGCGGCTTACTGCCTTTATGGAACTCATCTCCTCCCTTGGTGCCATCCCTCTTGTGCTCACTTACGAGGAGCACGACTATATTACTGCAGCAGTAAGTCATCTGCCTCATATTATCGCATCCACCCTTGTCAACTCTATCCACAAGATGGATACTCCTGAGGAATATATGAAGCTGATCGCTGCCGGAGGATTTAAGGATATCACAAGAATTGCTTCCTCTTCTCCAGTTATGTGGCAGCAGATATGTCTTGAAAATAAAGACATGATCTCCAAAGTACTGGATGAATATATCCGTTTGATCGTTCAGGCAAAATGCTGGGTTGATAACAGCGATGAACAGGAAATCTATGATATGTTTGCCGCTTCCAGAGAATATCGAAATTCGCTTCCTGATTCCAATAAGGGAGCAATCGAAAAGGTCTACGCCATTTATTGTGATATCTATGACGAGGCCGGTGGAATCGCAACCATTGCTACACTTCTTGCGATGAATAATATCAGTATCAAAAATATTGGCATTATACATAACCGTGAATTTGAAGAAGGCGTACTCCGCATAGAATTTTACGATGATGAAGCCTGTGCAAAAGCCGATAAGGTTTTATCTGACCGTAATTACAGTATTAAGATGCGCTAAATATACTCATAGACGTAAGGAGACTGAAAATGAAAATAGTTCGATCACATAAACCACTGCGTGGGGAGATCACCGTGCCTGGTGACAAATCAATTTCTCATCGCGCTGTCATGTTTGGTGCTTTGGCAAATGGCACTACAAAAGTAACCAATTTTCTTCGTGGTGCTGATTGTCTCTCCACTATTTCCTGTTTTCAAAAAATGGGGATCAAAATTGATAACAATGAACAGGAGATTCTTGTCCATGGAAAAGGACTCCACGGACTGACATCTCCCCTTGAAACCTTAGATACCGGAAACAGCGGCACAACAACCCGCCTGATCTCAGGTATTCTTGCCGGACAGGATTTTACATCCCTCCTCACCGGAGACGAGTCCATCCAGAGCCGCCCTATGGGGCGGATCATAAAGCCGCTCTCCATGATGGGTGCATCTGTGGAAAGCATACGAAACAACAGCTGTGCACCGCTTAAGATCACCGGACATCCGCTGAAGGCGATCCACTATGATTCCCCGGTTGCTTCTGCCCAGGTCAAATCCTGTGTACTTTTAGCCGGTCTCTATGCCGACGGAATCACCTCTGTGACTGAACCATATCTTTCAAGAAATCATACAGAACTGATGCTTTCACATTTTGGTGCATCGGTCACCAGTAACGACTCTACCGCTTCGATCGAACCTGATCCAAGCTTACACGGACTGGACGTTGCAGTACCCGGGGACATCTCTTCTGCAGCATATTTTATTGCTGCTGCACTTATGGTTCCTGGCTCAGAGGTGCTCATTAAAAATGTTGGAATCAATCCGACCAGAGACGGCCTCCTTCGTGTCTGTAAAGAGATGGGTGCCGATATACAAACTCTGAATACCACCAGTGCTGCCGGAGAACCCGTCGCTGATCTTCTTGTTCGATACAGCGAACTTCACGGCACAGTTATTGAAGGCGAGATCATTCCTGCACTAATCGACGAGATTCCGATCCTGGCCGTTCTTGCAGCCTTTGCCGATGGTACAACCGTGATCCGTAACGCAGAAGAACTCAAAGTGAAAGAGTCAAACCGATTAGATATCATGGTAACGGAGCTTTCCGCTATGGGATGTGATATCGAAGGAACTGACGATGGAATGATCATTCACGGAGGCAAACCTCTTTGCGGAACTTCCATCGACAGCCGATTGGATCATCGCATTGCCATGTCCTTTGCAGTCGCCGGACTTGCAGCAGATGGAACCACCACGATCTTGCGTGATGACTGTGTAAAGATATCTTATCCGGATTTTTATACAGATTTGCAGAAGTTGACTAATTGATTATGCATAAAGCATTTTTTAAACATAGAATCCTCTAAGCAGGTTTCATCAAATATATAAGAGGCAGGTTTCCAAACGATAATGTTTAGAAACCTGCCTCTTATATATTTCTGCAATTACTCATGTAGAGAAGATTACACTTCAAAATTTAAAGCTGCTGCTTTACCCTCTATAGTAATCGATCAGATCTTCTTTTCCGTAATATACTTTATCAAGTTCCAGGATATCTGCTTTTTTGTCCTTCACTTCCACGATAGTCACACCGCAGTTTGGCGGAACATTCCCTCTCCAAAAATCGTCTCCCGACGGAGCTATATTATAAAGCAGTGCCCTGCTTGAGCATCCATGAGCAGCGATCAGAATCGTCATATCCCGATAAGAAGGTTCTGTGATCAGATCACGGTAGAATCCACCTGTTCTTTCTATCAACTGAAGGATCGTCTCGCCCTTTTCGGGTGGTTCGTATTCAAAAGGAGAAGTGAAAAACTTCGGAAACTGATCGGAAGGAATCTGATAATTATCCTTCTTGCATGAAAGACCTTCCCACTCTCCAAATGTGATCTCTTCTATCCGTTCATCTTCTATCAGCGCAACATCCCTTTTACCAAGAATCAATCTAGCCGTATCCCTGGCTCGTTTTAACGGACTTGTAAAGGCCAGGTCGAAGGAAATGTCTTGCATTCCCTCCGCGCTCACCTTTGCCAGCCGAATCCCATTCTCATTCAGCTCAATATCCGCCTTTCCCTGCATACGCCCCTGAGTATTCCATAAAGTTTCGCCATGGCGAACAATATATAATCTCATACCTTACTGCCTCAGCTGGATTCCAAGACTTTCAAGTCCATTCAATATCTTCTTCATTGCGCCTGATACTTCAGCCTCTTCAAGTGTTTTCTCCTTGGAACGGAAGGTGATTGAATAAGCTACTGATTTGTAACCATCCTGAATCTGGCTTCCCTCATAGATATCAAACAATTCATAATGTTCCAGGATTTTTCCACCCCTTTGAAGAATCATATGCTCAATCTGACCAACCATGATATCTTTTGGTACAACCATAGAAATGTCACGATTTACAGCTGGGAACTTTGCGATTCCTTCATATTTTCTATCGAAAGTAGCACATTTTACAACCTCTGGCATATCGATCACAGCAACATAAGCCCTTGTACCGATTCCATAGTTATCAGCTACAGCCGGATGAACCTCACCGAGATATCCAACAACAGTTCCATCATACTCAATAAGTGCCTGACGTCCCGGATGCAGGAATGGTTTTCCTGCTTTCGGATCATATTCAACTTTTTTATGCATACCTACCTGATCAAAGAATTCTTCTACAACGCCCTTCATATCAAAGAAGTCTCCATCTCCATACATACCAAGAGTAAACATCATTCTCTCATCAGGAAGTTCTTTCAGCGGAAGCTCTTTTGGAAGGTATACATTTCCAAGTTCGTAGAGACGCACATTTTTGTTACGACGATTGTAATTGGTAGCCAGCGAAGTAAACATTCCATTCAGGGAAACCGTTCTCATGATACTAAAGTCCTCGCCAAGAGGATTCATGATCGTAATAGCATTTCTAAGAACATCATTTTCCGGAATCTGAAGTTTGTCATATACTTTAGGGCTTTCAAAGGAATAACAATACCCCTGAGAAAATCCACAGTATTCTGCCACATCTCTTGCCATCTCTTCGATTCTCATCTTGAATGGAATCTTACCTGTGGTAGCTTCTCCACACGGAAGCGTGTTTGGTATATTGTTATATCCATAAAATCTGGCTACTTCCTCAGCGATATCTGCTGTTCTGAAAATATCATGACGGAAAGTAGGTGCAACAATTTCATCTGTTTCTTCGTCATATACAAGTTCTACACGATTCAGATATCCGATCATATCTTCTTTTGATATATCAGTGCCAAGAATGTCATTGATCCTGTCTGGCTCGAACTTTACACGTACCGGCTCTTTCTTCTTTCCATACACATCAACCATACCGCCGACAACTTCCCCTGCTCCCAGTTCTTCCATCAACTGACAAGCTCGATCGATAGCTGCCTGTGCATTGTTAGGGTCAAGGCCCTTTTCAAATTTTCCGGAAGCATCTGTACGCAGACCGATTCTCTTTGATGAGAGACGGATATTGGTACCATCGAAGCAGGCGGCCTCGAAGAGTACTGTCTGAACACTGTCTGTGATCATAGAGTTTTCTCCGCCCATGATACCTGCGATACCAACTGCCTTTTCACCGTCACAGATCATCAGAACATTTTCATCCATCTTACGTTCCTGTCCATCCAGAGTAACAAATTTCTCTTCCTCGTTTGCACAGCGAACGATGATCTCGCGACCTGCAATAGTGTCCAGATCATATGCATGCATAGGCTGTCCAAACTCTTCCATTACATAGTTTGTGATATCAACCAGATTATTGATAGGACGGATCCCATTGGCAGCAAGACATCTCTGCATCCATTTTGGTGATGGTCCGATTTTTACATTTTTAACAACTCTTGCACAATATCTTGTACACAGTTCCTGATTCTCTACAGAAACCTTTACATAGTCATCCACATTCTCGTCATTCCCTGTTGCCTTCACTACAGGCGGAACGAATTTCTTTCCGAAGGTTGCAGCAGCTTCTCTTGCGATTCCCAGTACACTGTAGCAATCTACTCGGTTTGAAGTGATCTCATATTCAAAAACCACATCTTCAAGACCAAGAGCTTTAATTGCACTCTCACCTACCACTGCGTCCTCAGGAAAGATGTAGATACCATATTCCGGAGCTTCCGGATACATTTCTCTTGATGAACCCAGTTCTTCGATCGAGCACATCATACCAAAAGAATCTACTCCACGGAGTTTACCCGCTTTGATCTTTATTCCGCCCGATGTCATCTTTCCATCATGTCCGCCTGCAACTCTTCCTCCTGGAAGTACCACCGGCACTTTATCACCAACCTTTACATTTGGTGCTCCCGTAACGATCTGTGTATTTTCATTGCCCACATTGACCTGGCAAATGATCAGTTTATCTGCATCTGGATGTCTTTCAATCTTTTCAATCTGTCCAATAACAATATTTTCAAGATCCGCATCCAGTTTTTCATATCCCTCGACTTTTGTTCCGGACAATGTCATCGCATCAGTATATTCCTGCGCCGTCACATCCAAATCTGGAACAAACATTTTTATCCATGATAATGATGTATTCATCTCTCTTTTCCTCCTAGAACTGTTTTAAAAATCTGTAATCATTTTCGTATAACAGACGCATATCGTCGATCTCATACTTCAAAAGTGCGATACGCTCCAGTCCTACACCAAATGCAAATCCAGTATATTCGTTCGGATCTATACCACACATCTCCAGAACATGAGGATGTACCATACCACATCCAAGAATCTCTATCCAACCTGAACCCTTACAGAATCTGCAGCCTTTTCCACCGCACTTGAAGCAGGAAACGTCCACCTCTGCACTTGGTTCTGTAAATGGGAAATGATGAGGACGGAACTTTGTCTTAGTCTCCGGTCCGAACAGTTCCTTTGCAAACTCTTCCAGTGTTCCTTTTAAATCAGCAAAGGTAATATGTTTATCAATGACCAGACCCTCTATCTGATGGAAGGAAGGTGAGTGAGTTGCATCTACCTCATCAGAACGAAATACTCGGCCCGGTGAAAGAATTCGGATCGGGAGTTCTCCCTTTTCCATGATTCTCGCCTGTACCGGTGATGTCTGTGTACGGAGCACGATATCTTTATTAATATAAAATGTATCCTGCTCATCCTTTGCCGGATGATTTGCCGGAATATTCAACTTTTCAAAATTGTATTCATCGTATTCCACTTCTGGTCCTTCTACGACCTCGTATCCCATACCTACGAAGATTCTCTCCACTTCTTCAAGAGCGATCGTATTTGGATGGCGATGACCTACATTTGCTTTCTTTGCAGGAAGTGTTACATCGATAACCTCAGCAGCCATCTTTGCTTCCCTTAATTCTCTTTCAAGAAGTGCCTTTGTCTCCTCCATCATGGATTCGATCTTTGCTCTCGCTTCATTGACCATCTGCCCAACTTTTGGACGATCCTCCGGTGCAACATCCTTCATACTTTTTAATACGGAAGTCAGCTGTCCTTTTTTACCCAGGAAATTTACTCTGACGTCATTCAGTTTGTCCAACGCATCAGACTGTTCAATCTTCTCAGAAGCTTCGTCCAGGATAGCCTGTAAGGTTTCTTTAATACTGTTACTCATGACTATTCTCCTTTTCATTCATTTTGCTATTATAAGTTGTAATTAACCAAGCGGCAAAGCCTTGTGCCACTGTATTGTGTTTTGGAGTTTCTTATTGTACAAAAAAAAGCCCCATCCCTCTAACATAGAGGGACGAGACTATAAACTCGCGGTACCACCCTGATTCCTGGATATATTTACCCAGACACTCAATTTGAACTTAACGCGTTCCAACGTCATCTCCTACTGAATTCAAAGATGAAGCTCCGGTGGGAATCTCAACATATATCTGAACTTAAAGGAGCTTACAGCCGATGACTCCTTCTCTCTGAAAGAAAATATATATCTACTTACACCTTCACAGCTTTTTTCTGTTTTTCTAACATCACTCATTTTAATCATATTTTCCGCTTATGTCAAGCATTTTTTAATGTCTTGCCTGTCTTGCTTCTCCAGATCCCTGGTCATCATCGTCGTCATCATCATGATCATTCCCATGAAAACCACCGATAAATTCCCTGTATTCTTCTCTGATCTTTGCAGAAGCTATCTTACGAAATCTCTTGATACGTTCCTCAAAATAAGCATTGATCTCCGCACCTATCAGCACGATAAACATACAAAAATAAAGCCACAGAAGTGTCAATATGATCGTAGTCAGGCTTCCATACATATTCGACAAACCATCCGATATATCAATGTACATGGAGAATCCAAGAGAAAACAAAGACCAGGATACTGCCGAAATGATCGCTCCCGGAAACTGATTTTTAAGGCTTGCTTTTCTGTTTGGAAGAATCTTATATATCATCAGAAAAACCAACATCAAAATACCGATAGAGATCACAGCTCTCATTCCTATAATATATGCGGTTATCTTGGCAAGCACAGGTATGTATCTTGTCAGCATCTTCTGAATACTATTACCAAATACCAGTAAGATCAAACTGCCCACCACTGCAATAATAAAAACCAATGTGTAAAGTGCAGACCTTAGTCTTGTAACAAAATAATTTCTTGTTTCTTCTACATGATAAATTGCATTGACCCCATTTGTCAGTGCCTGAACTCCTTTTCCAGCACTCCACAAAGTAAGGACTGCTGAGATGGGCACAACTGCTGTTGACTTGCCATATATTTCCTGTATGATATTCAAAAAAAAGTTTCTAAAATCTCCCGTGTCCGGCATGATCTGTAAAAGTGCGGTCGTCACCATATTCTGTGTGACCGGTGTATACTGGATCATGGTAAGCAAAAGCATCAAAAACGGAACAAAGGAAAGCAACATAAAGTAAGCTGCTTGAGCAGCAAATGCACCCACGTGATCTTCATTTAATCTTCCTAAAAAGCCGCTTATGATTTTCAGGCATTTCTTCATGCGGTATTCCCTTTCATTCTCTCATGATCATATTTCCACTATTGACATATGCATCATACTATTTTTTCACCTTTCTTGCAAGCTTTCTTGTCAAACTGACGGATTTCCCATTCTTTTAGATCTGTTTTAAGGTAATATTGCCATAAAACAAATTTAATATTTCCTGCCAAGTCAGATTCTTTTTGGCCAACTCTTTTGCACCGTTCTGACTCATCCCTACTCCATGGCCATACCCGCCTCCCCGGATCCAATATTCTGAAACTATATTACCTTCTATTACCGGCTCAAGGATAAAGTACGCACTGGGCAATATTTTCATTCCACTGCTTAGTGAACCATCATTTCTTTTGATCGGAATCTCTCCACCTGTAAGAAATTCCCGGATATCATATTCATTTTCCAGGACTATGTTACCGCCTTCGCCTGTAACAGACAATCGTTCCACCGCTCCTCCATCTGATCTTTTTTCCACCTCCAATTCCCTTATCATCCCCAACTCAGGCCAGCGTGTATTCACCCTTTCCTGCAGTACGTCATACGGGAGCAATATCTCCCACCGATACCATGCCTCATCTTTTTCAAGATCATCTTCTTTCCCTTCCAGAATATATTTTCGAAATTCTTCCTCCGACAAATTTGACTTTTCCATATAGGGGCCGCCACTGGAGAATGCTTCAATGGTATTATCAGACACCGAAATCGATTTCAGATATTTTGCCGGTTCCATCCCCCATACTTCATCTGTACTTGTCGTTCCACAGGATGTCGAAAAAAAATAGGCCATGATCGTAATATCGTCGCAGGTCATTATGACCCCACATGTTTTGTCAACTGCCTCATCCGATCTTTCTTGTCTGTCTATATTGTTATATACCTGAAAAGACACCGTGTCATCCACATCTGCCCCATAAGCCTCCAAACGTCCCTCTTCCAGCTGTTTTACTGCATAAGTCCTGGAACATACTGCCTGGGCACATAAAGCCTCTGCAGGGTAATTTGCGGGCATCTCACTGTGCAATACATATTTTAGATAAGTTTCCATATCTATATGGTTGATAATACTTGTTTCTCCGTCTACCCGTCTGATTTCCAGTGCTCCCTCATAAGAAGGTGTACCCTGGCTTTTTTTCATCGATACAACCTGAACTCTGCCCCCATCATCTTTTGCTTTTACCCACACAGTTCCTGCTCCCAAAAACATTGAACCGATATCCACAGTGATCCCCGGCAAATATGTTTCACTTATGTTTCCAGTTACTTCCAGACCTGTTTCTGACCGTACTAGAATCTTCTCGTGATCGTAATCTCCATCCTGCTCATCCGTCAAAAGTACCCGAATCATTCTTCGTTCCCCGGAGACATCCTTTTGCTCATTCAAATTATTATCATCATTGGCCAGCTCGGCTTTAGCTGCAATATATTTTACCTCAATATTTTTTATATACGCATTTTTTTCAGGTGGCATATGATTGTCATCCGCGATTTCTTTCCTATAGCTCTCACTATCTTGTCTCATTTGGTATCTTTGGATCTCAAGCACGAGGCACATCAGTAAAAGAACCAGCGAGAAGAAAATCGTCATTAAGCCTGCTGCATTGCTCTGTTTATAAAATCTATTATTCTTTTTCATAGTTCTAGTATATGTATAATCTGACACTGCATACCTAACATATTATTCCCTATACTAAAACAACCACCGTTTGATATCCGTCAAACGGTGGTTGTTTTAGTATTCTATTTTACAGAAAACTTGTACAGTGTCTTTGTGTCATACTTTTCTCCAGCTTTCAAAAATGGCTGTTTGAAATGAGTATCATTTACAGCATTTGGACAATGCTGTGATTCCAGACAGAATCCATGACGTTTTGTATAAACTGCCTGATTCTTTCCATGCTCTTCTTTAATAAAATTACCTGTATAGAACTGCACCGCAGGACAATCCGTGAAAGCTTCCATTACGATACCTGTGGTCTCACTGTAAGCTTTTGCCATCAAGCCAAATGTCCCATCTTCTTTATCAAGAACAAAATTATGATCATAACCGCCTGTAAGCTGAAGCTGCTCAAAATCAGCATCTATTTCCTTTCCGATCGCCTTGGCCTGTGTAAAATCCATAGGCGTTCCAGCTACCGGTGCAAGCTCACCTGTTGGAATAGATTTTGAATCAATAACTGGTGTATAAACAGACGCATTTAACTGCATGATCTGATCATTCACACAACCGGAACCTGCCCCATTCAGATTAAAGTAACTATGATTAGTCATATTTGCAACTGTATCCTGATCTGAAGTTCCCTCATAGTGAATCTCAACGCCATTGTCGTCTGTCAATGTATAGGTAACTTTAATATCAAAGTTTCCAGGAAATCCCTGCTCACCATCCGGACTATGATGTTTGAAAGTCACACCATTTTCTGTTGGTTTTGCATCCCACATCATATATTCAAAACCATTTGGTCCGCTGTGCAGGCTGTTTTCATTTTCATTTGCTGTAAGCTGTACTTTTTTGCCATTCAGCAAAAAAGCTGCCTGATCGATTCTGTTTCCGTTTCTTCCGATCGTAGAACCAAAATGAGGTTTATTTACCTGATAATCTTCGCCTTTTTCGTAACCTAAAACAACATCTTTTAAATTGCCTGTTTTGTCCGGGACAAGTACGCTGACCAATACCGCACCAAAATCAGTCACTTTCATGACCATACCGTGATCATTTGTCACTGTGAATAAGGAAATTGTCTGTCCATCTTTAGTCTTTCCGAATTCCTGTCTCTCTACACCCATAATATCCTCCATTCATTCAAGTACGCCTCGGCGTACTTGCTGCGTTGCTAAGTGCCGGTGGCACTTGTTAAGCAACGACCGAAGTGAAACGTAGACGGCTCGTCAGCCATGCTGACATAATACATCTGAGCCGCTCTGCAATCCGCCGGAGGCTTTACCTTGGAAGGAGATTGGATTCCCCCCAAGACTGGTTTGTTGTTTACCCACCACCTATAGAGGTGGGAGTCTTGTCTGCTTTCAAGATAAAAAGAGCCATTTTCATGACTCTTCGTTATCTTTAGTAATCCCAGGGTGCCGTTTCTCTTTTTTTGACGCCTAGCAACTGCTAGGTGGGTCACCGCAACCGTTCATCAGTCTTCCGCTGCTATCGGCGGCCTGACATCCTTACGGCAATATAGGCGTCCCATAAACGTAAATGTAGGTTCAAAATAAAGAGGGTATCGCACACTCCAGGAATCACTCGTTCTTTTTATTTATTATACCTTAGTCTATGCAGTATTTCAAGAATAATGTGCAAAAAAAGAAATTGCCATATAAGTCCATGCTTTCAGAATAACTTACTATAAATGAGCAAATTTAAAAAAATGCACAATAAGTTCACGCTACTAACGCCAAAACATCATCAAAAAGAATGTTTCTTGCTCCGCACTGGTAG
>SAAH01000214.1 GCA_009929525.1 Clostridia bacterium
TTATTACTTGTCATATCCATTCTGGATAATATTTACTTTTCAAGGTTCAACCGACTGTTGAATCTTAGTCGGCAGGCTCAAGATTCCGAGAGCCTATGAATTATAATAACATAAATCCTGCTTGCAGGTTTCCTGTTATACAAAAAAGCGACAAAGCACCCATGGGGTAAGCTTCATCGCTTTTTATACGAAATTATTTAATTGCTGATAAAAGATTATCACAACAGTTTTTTTATGTCAAGAAAAACTCTTATTTAACTATATTAAACCAGTTCTTTAAAAAAGCAGGTTCTGTTCCCGGTATGACATGCAGCCCCAATCTGTGAAACTTTTGCAAGAATGGTATCGTTGTCACAGTCAAGCATCAGTGATTTGACATATTGTACATGGCCGCTGGTCAACCCTTTCGTCCATAATTCATTACGGCTGCGGCTCCAATAGGTCATTTTCCCCAATTTAAGTGTGGTTTCAAAAGCTTCCTCGTTCATATATGCAAGCATCAATACTTCATCTGTTTTGTAGTCCTGAACGATGACAGGAACCATACCGTCACTGTTTAACTTGAAATCTTTCCATGCAATCTTACTTTCAAATGTTGATTCACAATCCATATCGATCCTCTCTCTTACAGGCTGCCTTTGGTAGACAAAACACCCTGTACCCTTTCGTCCTTTTGTGTTGCATCATCAAGAGCTTTTGCAAATGCTTTAAAGATAGCTTCCATGATATGGTGATTATTCGTACCATCCAGAACCTTTATATGGAGATTCATGCCGGCAGCATAGCTTATCGCATAGAAAAATTCTCTCGCCATCTCGGTGTCCATATCTCCCACCTTTGGTACTGTGAACTCTGCATCAAAGTTAAGATATGGTCTTCCTGAAAGATCGATGGCACAAAGTACAAGTGTTTCATCCATAGGAAGGATCATGCTTCCGAATCGTTTGATACCCTCTTTATCGCCGATAGCTTCTTTGATCGCTGTTCCAAGAACGATACCGGTATCTTCAATCGTATGATGACTGTCCACATCCAGATCTCCCTGTACAGTCACATCCATATCAAAGAAACCATGACGGGCAAATCCATCCAGCATATGATCAAAAAATCCAATACCTGTATCGAGACTTACCTTTCCAGAACCATCAATATCAAGACTCATGGTGATCTTTGTCTCTTTTGTATTTCGCTGGACCAATACAGAACGTGCGGAACCTACTTCCGATTGTTTTCTGATTTCCATGATCATTCTCCCTTCTCAAAACGAACAGCAATAGAATTCGCATGGGCTGTCAGTCTCTCTGATTTTGCAAACTGTTCGATATCTGTATGCACCTCACTGAGTGCTTCCCTTGAATAATAGATGATGCTTGATTTTTTGACAAAATCATCTACAGAAAGAGGCGAGAAGAACTTAGCGGTTCCGTTCGTAGGAAGAATATGGTTAGGTCCTGCAAAATAATCACCAAGAGGTTCGCAACTGTATTCTCCGATAAAGATCGCTCCTGCGTTTTGGATCTTTGTCATAACTTCAAAAGGATTGCTTGTTACGATTTCCAGATGCTCGGAAGCTATCTCATTGGCCGTTTCAATTGCTTCATCCAGATTATCAGCTATAAGGATATATCCAAAATTATCCAGGGATTTTTGAATGATTTCTTTTCTTTCCAGAGTTTTTACAAATCCATCCACCTCATCGCTGACTTTGCTGGCAAGCGTTTCACTGGTAGTGATCAGTATTGCGGACGCAAGTTCATCATGCTCTGCCTGAGACAACATATCAGCAGCTACATAGCGTGGATTAGCAGTCTCATCTGCCAGTACCAGGATCTCACTTGGTCCTGCTACGGAATCGATGCTTACATGACCATACACAGCTTTTTTAGCCAGCGCCACATAGATATTTCCCGGTCCTACGATCTTATCTACCTTTGGGATACTTTCTGTTCCAAAAGCCAGCGCTGCGATAGCCTGCGCACCACCTACTTTATATACTTCATCGGCACCGGCCTCATGAGCGGCTACAAGTACGACTGGATTTACTTTTCCTTCGGCATTACACGGAGTAGTCATTATGATCTTACCTACTCCGGCAACTTTGGCAGGCATGATGTTCATAAGAACAGATGATGGATAAGCTGCCTTTCCACCAGGAACATAAACACCTACTTTTGCAAGGGGGGTGATCTTTTGTCCCAGCATCGTACCTTTATTGGTACTGTTAAACCAGCTGTTTTGCTTTTGCAATGCATGATAATCTTTGATGTTGATCAATGCCTTTTTTATCACATCCAACAAAGCGGTATCCACTTCTTTATAAGCCTCTTTGATCTCTTCTGGTGTTACCCGGATATTTGATGCATTGATATCTGCTTTGTCAAACTGTTTGGTGTAAGAAAATACAGCCTCATCTTTTTTTTCTTTTACCTGTGTGATGATATCCTGCACACGGCTTTCATATTCACCATATTGGCTGGGGCTTCTCTTAAGCATGTTCTCCAGTATATTTCTGGTTGTCTCTTTGGTTAATTTTACGATCCGCATAGATTACGCCTCCTTGATGACTTTTTTTAGTTTTTGTATCAGATCAGAGATACGTTCATTTTCCATTTTCATGCTGACCTGATTTACCACCATACGTGCAGATAACGGGCAGACTTCTTCTAATACACTCAGCCCGTTTTCCCGCAGGGTTGAACCTGTTTCAACAATATCACAGATCACCTCAGAAAGACCTACGATAGGTGCCAGTTCGATAGAACCATTCAGCTTGATGATCTCAACAGTCTGATGTTTCTTATTATAAAAATAGTCTTTTGCGATATTTGGATATTTTGTTGCTACTCTTATCAGCTGATTATGCTGAAGAAGTGGCTTAGCAGATTCTGGTCCGCAGATGCACATCCGGCATTTTCCAAAGCCAAGATCCATCACTTCATAGAGCTTACGCCCCTCTTCTAAAATCGTATCACGGCCTACAACTCCAATATCCGCTGCTCCATATTCCACATAAGTCGGAACATCGGGACCTTTTGCAAGGAAGAACTTGAGTTTTAATTCGTCGTTGACAAATATAAGTTTACGTGTACTTTTGTCTTTCATTTCTTCACAGGTGATACCGACTGCTTCAAGCATCTCCAGTGTTTTATGTGCAAGACGCCCCTTTGTAAGAGCGATTGTGATATATCTCATGTTCTTTCCTCCTCTAGCGAAAGCTTTTCAGGCTTGTTGTCTTTACTTCATCGGTAAACAGATTTGTGATCTGTATCTTTTCTTCAGACTCAGGGCAGATAAGATCCTGAAACTGATGACGTTTACCGTAGGC
>SAAH01000094.1 GCA_009929525.1 Clostridia bacterium
ACAATACTGTCTTTTCATTTTTTTCAAAAATAGGACAGATTGGTACTTTAGAAGAAGTTATCTCTTTTGAAATTACATTTTGCGGAAACTCAAGTATTGCTTTCATAAGCCTGAAGCCCCATCACCCCTGCACTTACAGCAAAACATATACCAAAAGCGATCGCCGGCGGGATAAAGTAACCCACATCTATCTTTTTATTTGTCTTTTTTTCAGATTTTATCATGCGGCAGAAGTTAACATCCCGTTTTGCTCGCATCAGATTACCGACTGCAAATCCCTGATCTGCATACTGATAATCCAGTTTTCCTATAGACAGATCTATCTCTGCCTGTTCAAGGCTGTCCTTACATACAACAAGATCCATATCACTGAAGCCGCAGCATAATATCTTCTGCAATGGACAGTCATTTTTAAGCGATGCATAAAACTGCTGGATCTGACTTACATTTCTTACAACCTCCATGCCAAAAGCTTCTGTTCCCCTCTGGGCAAAAATCCTCTTTCGGCTGGTGTAAGTGTATTTTCCATCCACCCAAAGCATACTGGCGATAGAATTGCCATCCATCAGCTGGACAATATATGAATTGCCATCTGCAGGAAGTTTGTGTTGGAGCAGTTTTATCACCGTACAATAAGTGGTAGATACCAAATCCAGTTTCACTTCTATCTGTGCAAATAAATCTATGTATGACTGGATCGTTTTCTTATCCGCCATAACTGCCAGAAGTTCCTGGGATTTTTCTTTCTTTTTATCCTCTATCAGCATATAGTCATATACTGCATCCTCAACACGCTCCACATCCACAAACTCCATCGGAAGCATCTCAAGGATTTTCTTCTCTTTAACCGCCGGAACAGAGATTGATTTTGTTCCAAATACCGTTCCATTTACTACCAGCTCGATATCCTGCTTTGGCAGCTCGTATTTTATCCATATTTCTTTCAGGTGGCTTTGCAACTCCTGTTCATTAATGATCGTTCCATTCAGCAGGCTGCCCTCCGGGATATCCACGGAAAATGCACGCAGGATCTTCTCCTCGCCTTTTCCACGTTCGCCCTGAACGATCTGCACTGTTTGATTTGAAAGATATACTGATGTAATCATCTTTGGTGACCTCACTTCCTTAATAAGCTGAACCTTCCACCGAACTGTACGATCCGTAGATCGGCATGATAACTGATATAACGATAAGACCGACGATCAAAGCCATCACTACGATAAGCACCGGCTCCATAAAGGTTACCATCTTGCTTATCGCCATCTCTGATTCATATTCCAGAGTATCTGCCATCGAATCCAGCATGTTATCAAGACTTCCCGTCTCCTCGCCGATCATGATCGAAGAGACAAGTTTGTTTGTAAATCCATCGATCCCGGCAAGCGCCTCTGACAGGTTCATACCTGCACGAACCTTGGTGATCGCTTCCGGAAACTGACTTGCTATGTATTCATTTCCAATCGTATTTTGCCCTATCTGGAGGGACATGACGATGGGAAGACCTGACGAATATAATGAACTCAAGGTTCGTGCGAACCTGGCCGTATATACGACCTTGAGAAGCTTTCCAAATAAAGGCATCTTTAGTTTAAAATGGTCCACCGCCACTTTTACGGAAGGAATTCTCATAAGAAATCCCATCCCTGCCACAAATACCACCAATATGATCAGCAGCATCAGCCAGTGATTCTTGAACATATTACTGCAGCCCATAACGATCTGCGTAGGAATCGGAAGTGATTCCATCTGTGAAAACATGTCCTCAAACTGAGGAATAACAAATGTAAAAATAAATACTACAACGACAACGATCAAAATCAACAAAATGCAGGGATAAACCATCGCATTTGTTACTTTTGATTTTAAACGATATTCTTTTTCATAATGTCCTGCCATCCTCATGGCAACTTTATCCATATTTCCGCTGGCCTCTGCCGAACGGAACATATTGATCATCAGCGGTGGAAATGTATTTCCCTGCTCTTCCAATGCATTTGACAAGGTATTTCCCTGACGCACACTGATCAAAACTCTCTCATAGATTTTACGAAACTGCGGCTTAGTTGTCTCCTCCTGTGATACAATGGACAATGCTCTCACGAGAGATACGCCCGCACTGAGAAGGGTTCCGATAGACCTGCAAAATTCTGACAACACTTTCGCCTTCATCTTGCGGCTGGTATTGTCCTTCGTGGAAGCCTTAAACTCCAGAAGATACATTCCCTGATTTCTCAGTTTAGTGTATAAATCCGTCTCATCATTTGCCTCCAAAAGTCCTCTGACGGTCTTGCCTTCTTCTGATTTTGCCTTATATTTATATATCTCCATCTTCGACCTCCGTCCATAGAATCTTATATCGTATGATACAGGCTACGATATCAAAATACTAACATGCAAAACATAATACTCATACTATAATAGTCCAAGATACCACCGAAGTACAGTATCTCCTGCCAACAATGATATCACCATTCCAATACAAAGGAATGGGCCAAATGCAAAATGATCTTTCTTTCCCAGTTTTTTTCCGGCAAGCACGTAGATTCCATATATCCCACCAGTCACAATGGCAAAGAAAAATGCCAGAAGATTCAGTTCCCATCCCAGAAACAGCCCACATGCTGCCACCAGACGGATATCACCACCGCCAAATGCTCCCGGTATCGCTAAAGTGATCAGCAGCATCGGAAGACTGACTGATAAAAATCCAATGAGCCGTTCCACGATAGATACCTCCGGCATCAGGAACACAGCTATGATACCACATATCCCTGCCGCCCATACAAAACCATCCGGTATCTCCATCGTATCCAAGTCTACAAATGCTGTCACCGTAAGTACAGAAAAAAATGCAAATACCAATATCGCTGCCGGTGTCGCCCCAAAGAACCATACACTGAGGGCTGCCAGCATACCTCCGAGGGCTTCTACTATAGTATAACGGGAAGAAATCTTTTCACCGCAATACCTGCACTTACCTCCCAGAAACGTCCAACTCACTATCGGAACCAGATCAAACACTCCCAGCTGATGTCCACAACTGGTACACATACTCCGCCCCTTTACCCAGTCAAGCTTCCTTGGTACCCGGTAGATGATCACATTCAAAAATGAAAAGATGCAGATGCCAAATATTGCTGCCACTGCCATCGCGAAAATCTTCATGAGGTTACTCCTTGCTGTTTATTTTCATTATAATTTATTTTCATTACAATTTATTGCCAAGCATTTGATCTCCCAACAGGTTGTCACCTAACCGGTAAACCCGCCACTGATAATCACTGCTGTTTTCATATGTAAAATATACCAGATAGTCGTCTTCTATGTATATCATTTTTCGTTCTTTATCTTTGTTTTTGATATCCCATCTTAGGATCATGAATTCGCCTTTGATATCGGCCAGTTCACGGATGGATTCTTCAGCTTCTTTTGACAGACCGCTGTCTCTTTTATCCGATAAAAATTCAGTTGAACTGCCAAGGCAATCCATCGCAGTTACATTTGCTGCCAAATAGGTGTCTTTGGCATGTCTTAGTACGAAGCGAGCTTCTTCTTTGTGCCAGTAAAATATACCTGTAAAAATACAGAAAACTATTCCAAGAGTCATTGCTGTTGCAATTGCTGCAACATGCCAGTAGCGCGAAGGTTCTGATTGTTTTTTCTTTTGTTTTAAACTTTGTTCTGGCATTTTATTCCTCCTGTTACATTGTTTTTAATTCGTAATCTTTCTCAAATAATATAAACATATTATAACACATATCAAAACACGTGTACCATTAAATTTTGCATTTATAAAATATGGCAGTGGATTTCTCCACTGCCATTTATCAATGCCATAAAATTCTTAATATCGCATTATGATTCAACATCATATACACTACCATCAGTTTCATTCCATGTATAATTACAAACTTTATCATTTTTAGACGTATACGTTAATGCTGTAATCTTTTTATCTGCTATTGTAATACCTGAAACTTCACCCGGTACTTCACTTAAATCTTCTGCTAAATCTGCCAAGTCATCTAAATCTGGGTCTGCATATCCATCAGCTGTTGATTCACCATATAACTCACTCAGTTCTTTCTGAGCAGCCATAACAGCTGATCTTGTCTCAGAAATTACTGATTTCTCTCTTGCCTTATCAATATACCCTGTCAAAGCCGGTACCAACATAGCAGCCAGAATAGCCAGGATAACCAGTACTACGATCAACTCCACCAACGTAAATCCTTTTTTGTTTTTCTTTGCGTCTTTCACGCGTTTTAAAATACTCATAATTCTTCCTCCTATTTTTTAGTCTTCCGACTATATTTTCATTTGACTTGCCGTTATTGACACGCCCTTTTCTTTCTTACTAAAGTAAGTATATCATTGCAAAAAAAGAGTGTAAAGTCACATACAAGTAATAAAATTCCAAATTGTGTAAAAACCAACATTTTTCATGTTACCGCTCTTTATTTACTCTTTCCATTCCTTTAAACAAGCTGGTTTCCTGCCTTATCTGTGCATAAGACAAGCCCAGGATCATATAAAAATATGGGGTTGTGTAGAACATGGTGTTACCAAAAAGACTGGACACCAGATAGCCGCCTACCATTATATACAGCCCAATAGTAAACATATCTATTTTTTTGAATCCCGCAATAAAATCTCTCAGATGAAAAACTAAACCGGTAACATAGTATACCATAGCCGGAACGCCAAGACTTGCTGCAAACTGGATCAGTTCATTGTGCGGCCGGTCCGTTCCCACGTGATATTGCTCATATAAGAATCCGAGATTATCCGGGCCATATCCAAAGACTGGTTTTTGAGAAGCAAACTGAAGCCCCAGCTTCCATAGGATTCCACGGCCTGTGCCTGCCGACTCAAAGTCATCTCCTTTTATCACTTTTTTCGTATCTGAGAACAATAATTGAAATTCCTGCAGGAGATTCCAGTCTCCAGTATTTAAGAAAATCAAAACTGCCGCTGTACACCCTATTGCTGTACATACTCGAAACAATTTAGATCTGTCTTTCCACAAAACAAAGATAAATACTGCTGCCAATCCTACCAGTTCTGCAATCAGTGAACCCAATGACTTACACAAAATCACAGCATTACATATCAGCGCTGCCTCTGCAATCCTTATCACCATCTGCCAGGCTTTCATCCTTGACTTTTGTGTCACCCACAAGACCAGGAGACCAAGATAAGTCATACACAGATAATACCCATAATGATTGATCTGGAAAAATGGTCCGCATCCGATCCGTATGTTCATGAATTTATTAACTGCTTCAACATCTATCGTCTGAATAAATGCCAATACTGCAGACGCACCTACAAACACTTCCAAAAGTATCCTTACATACTTTGAATTTCTAAGCTGGACTGCCATAGCAAGACATCCCGCATATACAAAATAGGTCATCAATCCATCTCTTCGGTATTGATGTCCCCAAAAAGAAACCGAAATATCACTGGATAAAATGCAGGACACACAGCTCCACAGAAGCATCAGACCCAAAAGCAAAAACAAACCATGATCCAATGTCCATTTTTTCCATGGTATTTTACTATCTTTTCGCCTGTACAGGCTTCTGCTTATCCCATACAATCCGATCAGCAATCCCAACAATCCCACGGGCATGATCCTATAATACCAGTCTCCCGAATATGGCATCTTTGATCCCAGGATATCCATCGGCACAAAAAGCGGAGCAAGCACCAGCGGTACTGCGCACAGATAAATCAGCAGCACCAATGATACTTGCTCCACTCTGCGCTCCGGTATATAATCCACCAGTTCCCGAAGCGTCTTCATCTCTTTGATTTTCTTCCATTCACCACGAATCTTCATTACATTCCCCCGGCATATCTTTTCTTTTTATACTTTTCATTCCCCTGTACTTTCCACATTATAACAGGATATAATTCTGGAATCCGTATACGTTACCGGAACATTTCTATCACGCTCCAGGGTGAGTGTAACGCGGATCAGCCCTGTCGATGCAAAATCATCACCTACCGGTTCAAACGAAAGTTCAGATACTGTATTATCCATATACGTCTCCGCTCCATAGGGAGTGACACGGCTGTTTTCTGTTTCTCCGATATACACATAGGATAATAATTTGCTTTCATCCGTCTCTATAGTCACACGCTGTCCCAGATGATTTTCAAATGTCATGGAATCCGCATTGATCCATATCTGATCATTCCAATCTTTTGAAGGATCATAACGGAGAGAAACGATCTGGCTGCTGATATCATTCAGCAAGGTGTCCGCCACCACCTGTGCATGGGAAATATCCGATATTCTGGTGGCAACCTTATAATAAGCCCCCACCACTGCTGCACCTGCACTCATGAAGATCCCGATCAATGCAAATACTACGATCAATTCCACCAAGGTATAGCCTTTTCGGCGGCATCTGTTGATTTTTTTGATTATATGGTTTTTCTTAAAAACATTCATCTTCCCGCCTCTTTTCTATCCTATGGTGCCTGAAAATAATATATCCGGAACGTATCTTCTGACTCGTCCTCTGGCTGCCATTCCCAGCTCATTGCTTCCCCATACATGGAAAACGGGGAATAAGCTGTTGTATCTTCTTTCGCCTGCATTTCAAACTTCATAGCTGTTCCAGTTGCTCCATCCTGATCAAGGGAACTTCCTCCCTCTGCATTTCCGACATAGAACTCTTCCACTGCTGCTGAACAGTTATTCTTGATTTCTCTTGCTGTTTTCGTCATACTGTCTGCCGCATACAATGCAGTTGCAAATAGTGCCAGCCCCATCATAAGGATAGCAAAGGCAACGATCACTGATACCAGAGAGGAACCCTGATTCTTATTTTTAGTGTATCTGATGAGTATTCTCTGTTTTTGCATCATTCACTTCGCTCCCTTTCCCAACTCCAATATACCTCATGGGCGTCGCTTTCGCCGTCATCTCTTACCTTGGCTGTGTAATAGGTCCTTATCTGATAGGATTCCTCATCCTTTTTACACGAAATGACTGTGATCAAACGAACATTCTCATCACAGGCCATCATATATGACAGATAATCATCAAGATACCCCCGGTTCTGCCAGTCTGTCTGTGCCAGGTCTATCTGCTCCTGGTTTAGATCCAGATACACTTTCATCTCCATGGTATATCCCTGCTGGCTATAGTTGCTGACCTCGTATACAGCCGCCAGTTTTTCCTCTTCTCTTCTGGCGCTTTCTTCATCCTCGGATGTGATATCATCCGAAACATCTCCCACATATTCATTTGGAAATACCGGAAGTGGAAGACTGTTTTTGTTTTGGAGCAAATATGTTCTTACTGCTCGATATGCCATATGAGATAAACTTTCATTTGCTGAAGCATCACAATTTTCATCAACGCTCCACTCCGGATCAACACCTGTATTTTCACTGCCCTGGATATTGGCTGCTGTCACCTCATCATATGATTCTGCCATGATTTGGCAGCGCTCATATATAACATGTTTTTTGGACACTCCGACTGACGAGGATGCGGCCAATATCATGGACAAGGACAGTACCATCAGGATGGCCATGATACATATCACTACGATCATGGCATCCCCCCGGTTATTATTCATGCAAGTGTTTTTTTCGGACAAATTCATCCTGCATAATTTCTTTTTTCTCACTTTAGCCAATCATTCCACCTCCCTCGGCTGTCTGTACCGATGTTCCGTTTGCATATTCAGTCTGAGGCGAAATCTCTGATGCCTGCGCTTCCGGCGACAGTTCTGGTGTTATTGACTGTGTTGGCTCCCCTGTCACCGATGCAGATGGTGCCTGTGTCGGCTCCTGTGTGTTCTCCTGCGGAGTTTGTACTCCCGGTGTTGTCTGCGGTTCATCTGTTATTTCAGCCTGAGGCTGTTTAGTGACTTCCGCATCACTTCCTTGCTGTGTCTGTGGAGAAACATTTGATCCTGCTATCGGTGTCCCTGATATGGCGTTTTCCGGTGCATCTGTAATATTCTGGCTGTCTGTCTGTGCTGTATTTGCACCTGAGAGCATCACATATGGAATATTTTTTTCTGACCAGACCGGCCAGTCTGGCTGATCTTTTATTGCAAGTTTGATGGTCTGGCTGTTTAGCAGTTCTCTTATCCAGTTATGAAGAGATAATACCTGAGTGTCTGCACCTGTTCCGGCATAATAGGTACGTACCCACTGGATTCTTCTGGAATCCGTCTGCTCAGCATCTGTTTTTGCCATTGCTTTTACCGTCACACTTCCAGTCATCAGATATTGGTTCTGGTATTCATCTTCCGAATCCGGAAGAACTATCCTAAAGTATTCCTGTCCTGTCACTGTATCAACACGGACCTGAACCTTCAAGGACAACCGGAAGGTAAATGCATCCTTATTCTCAAATACTTTCCCTGCTGTGTAGTCAAATACATGCCATTGTTTATCCTCTTCTACGGAAGAATTTTTTCCAAGATCCAAGTTGTCATCAGATATCTCAAGCTCATACAATCCCTGTTCATCTGGAACTGGTGATAGTTTGTACTCTTCATAGCGTGCCTGCTTTAATGTCTCATGATAAAGCGGAACACGGAGCAGATAGGAAATATTTGACACCCCATTTGTCTCAGTAACTTCTTTTCTCATGGATATCTGATAATTTCCGTTCAGATATGGATTTGGCGGATCAAGCGCTGGATCCGTTACGAGATAGTTGAGGTCCGCAATATCGATTGCATAATCTTGTGCATCCTCATCCACTTTCCACTCGATCACATGTCTGGAAAGTTCCATCGTATTATCTGCTATATTTCCTTCTGCAAGAGCATTTGTTGAAATCTCCGGTGTGATTTCTACGTCTTCTTTATACTTCGTATCTGTCACTTCTGGTGAAGCCATAGCTACCTGCGGAAGCTGTATCTGTGCATATGCAGACCATGGGGATCTTACACCATTTACCTCTTTTCTTACACGCATGATCACATATTTCCCGCCATATGCAGGAGAAAATCCTGTCTCATAACTTCCTTTGGAGAGATTGCTTCCTGTCATTGAGGCACTCCAGAGAGATGTGTTTTTGCAAAGTTCATTTGGATCCGGTGTATTTGTATCTTCTGCCAATCCACTTTCATATAGGCCCATCTGCACCTGATAAGTTCCGGCTGCGGTGTCCGTTGAATTCATAGTAAACTTAAACTTCAATGCACCAAATTCGCCTTCTGTATATGGAGCCTCTGTTTCTTGCGTTATTCCAGATTCATCTGTAAGCAATGACATTCCTGTGACATCCGGGGATGTCAGGGATTCCTGAGGATCCGGTTTTGGAGTATCGCCCGGTTCTTCCGTCACTTCTTCTGCTTCATCATCCTCAAAGTATAAATCTTTCGTTGAACCATTGTATAAGAGATGATCGATTGCCTGGAACAATTCATATCCTGATAATTCATCGCTGTGTGGGCTTATGCTCATAGGTTTCGTGCTGGAGATCACTTTATTTCCATCCTGGAATTTTCCGGTATATGCTCCGCTGTTTTTATCCTGATAGATTCCTAATGATTGTCCAACTCCGTCTCGTGTTTCCAGAATCCCCAGATTCTCATCACTGTTTCCTGTTTTTTCTGCGTATCCCCAGATTTCCCAGATACCCGCATGTTTACCCACATCGTTAAGTAAATAGCGCAGATGGTCATCACCAATAGATTCTATTTCAACTTTTATATAATACTGCTTTGAATCTGTTTTTGGTAACGTAACTGCAGTAACTGTTCCTGAAGAATTAATCTTGACTGATGTTTCAGAAACAAGTTCTTCGCCACTGTCATCAATGGAACTGCATTTTGTCATTTTATACTTGTATGTCCTGTCTTTTCCCAGCCATTTTATATACATTACTCGAAGTTTATTGGAATCATTGCTCTGATTATTTACGTTAATATAGAATGTCATATTTTCATTCGTCGATATTACCGGATTATCCCAAATATTAAGCCACTTATGATGATCTTGAAAATCAGAATAGTTTGTCAGGAAATCTAATTTGCCAGACAGTCCATTACTTAACGCACTAAAATATGTTCTATCAAGTTCTTTTCCTAACTCTATGATTCCTTCTGCCGGCGGAACAAAATAGTAATTCCCTTTATTATAGTCTCCACTCAAACTTACCTGCGACACACCTTCTTTATTATCCGCTTCATATCTGGCGATTGGGTATTTCATCTCTGCAACACCATAGCACCCCTCGAAAGTTGTTGTTACATTGGAAGCTACTGTCTTTTCTCCAAAGATACCGGAAAGGTCTGCATTCGCAGTTCCACTTTCACCAACATCTGATGGTTTTCCATAATTCCTGCAATACTGAAATGCCACACGTCCCGAATTCTGGAATCCCAAAATTCCTGCATGTAGATTGCTGCTGTCACAGGTCAGATCAGACACGTTGATGCAATTATTTATCGTCATATTTCCAGTTCCTGCATAGCTTCCCAGAATACCGCCAATGATCGTATTACTTCCTGTCGTGATCGCGGCTCTGTTTCTTGATTTTATGATGGTACTGCTCTTACTTTCGTTCCATCCTCCCACTAGACCACCAACATTCACGCCGGATGTCCCCTGTGCTGTGATACTCCAGTTTTCACCGGTTCTGCTGTTTTCTATTTTTCCTTCATTTACTCTGATATTGCTTTGCGGTAAGGTATCCGCTGTCAAATATCCAACAAGTCCGCCCACCGAGGAATCCGTTCCTGATGACATTACCTGCACATTTTCACCTTTGCCATCGTTATTAATGTTACTCAATGTTCCGGCAAGATATCCTACAGCACCACCAGCCTGACCCTTTTGGTTAAGTGAAACCTCCACATTCAATCTGCCTGACCCACTCAAAGAATCGGTAAGGCTTCCTTCCAGAGTTCCATAGATTCCGCCTATATTTCCCGAAAAAGCAGAAACTACAATGTCATTTCTTTCATTTTCATTATACAAATCAGTATAATCACCCTTTGCATGACCGATCAAGCCACCAACCGATGAAGTAACCTCCTGCTCCGTACTATTTGCATGCAGTTCGCCTGAAAAAGTATTAGAAACAACTCCACCATTCTCATCTGATCCAGCTATACCACCCAGCTGTTTTACTCCCGACTGACATGAAACTGCTGCCTTGACGATACATTTTTCTACTGCCGCCTCGTCCTCAGCATTTTCGCCTGTGATGTTCTGCCCAGTAATGCCGCCCATCACCTCAGCGTTTACTATATTTTCTGTATCTGTATCATTTTCGATGACGATTTTCTCAATATTTCCCTGATTGATTCCGGCTACATATCCGGCATACTGGACACTAGCCGGTGATAAAGCTGCATTTTCAAATGTAATATCACGGATCGTTCCATAATTTGTGCCGACCATTCCCAGAGTATATCCTGAAGTTGCCAACGCACTTATCCTTGGACTTTCGCCAAAAGTAAAATCTTTCAGTATCATTCCTGATCCTTCCAGTTCAGAGCCTGCCTTCAGATTATCTATTACAGGAAATACCGGATGATCTGTCCCGCCAGTTCCCTGATATACCTGACGATGTCCTACGATTCCCTCTTCGCCGGACCATTGGATCTCCAGATTTTCATCGGCTGAGGTTTCATTTTCTTCATTTTCCAAATCTGTATCTTCTTTGGAAGGAGTATAAGTGTTGCCTCCGATCCCACTGGTTTCAATGAATCGAATATTGAAAAGATGGCGGGCATTTGCTATTGCATATTCCTGTTTAGAGCCATCTGAGTCAACAGCCATCATCGGCTCTTCCTGGGTCTGTGTAGATTTCGTCAACTGTGCATCCGTCTGGATATTCTCACCTGCTACTGTTACACTTGCCTCAGTTATCTTTTTATCCAAATCAAGTCCCAGACGTGCAATCGAATAAGTTGCGTCATAATCTCCGCTCACCAGCCCGCTTCCCGACTCAGTTTCTTTCTTTGCTGCAGCTGCCGCATCAAGATCCACTGCGTCAAGCACAAGATGGATCTCTGTCTGGCCCACCGTCTTTGTCTCTGTATATGCCCTAAAGGTAAGAGTTTTTTCTTCTTCACCGATCGTTGCCTTGCAAGTGATCTTGTTGACACCATATCCCAGAAGTTCACTCTCACTGCTTAGGTTTGTTCCCTCAAAAAACAGCGTACATAAAGGCTCATCAGCTTCCTGAAATAACCTTACCAGGTAATTGTATTTATTTGCTGGATTCTTTGACTGCAAAGACCATACAAGTTCCAGAGTTTCCTCATTATCCCATTCAACTTTGCGGATACTCACCCGCTCAGAAGTATCTGTTGCTGTACCTGCCTGTGTAGAATCGTAATACCCCAGATAATACTGCTTTCTAAGTGAGTCCCAATCTGCACTTTCTCGTCCTCCAACACCATATTGGTTTTCACTATGTACACTTGAAAGAAGCTCATCTGAAAATGCCACGGTTTGATCACAATAGCATACCGAATAAACCGTTCCCGTAGAAGGATTAAATTCCAAACGGATAGCCGCATCAAATATACTCTCATCATAAACATAATCTTTCAAAAGCTTATAGAGAGGATTTTCTTTCAGGCCATCTTCTTCCTTATTTATTTGAAGATACCGTAATGAATCCGCATTCTTAACACCCGCTGCACTCACTTCATTCGCATCCGCTTCTTCTGCCAGCTCTTCCAGCTTGCCGCCAGCTTTATAATAAGACATTGCCGACTGCGAAGCCGCAAATATCGTCTGTGCATATTCATTATTCTGTTTATACATTGAATATTGCCTATAGCGTAAGATCGCGCCCACACTGGCAGCCAACAAAATAGCCAGAATCACACAGGTTACGATGACTTCGACCAGCGTAAAGCCTTTATTCGATTCGTTCTTATGTAATCGTTTCATTCTGTATCCCTTCTTACTCATCTATTTTTATTTTCTTAGCAAACTTATCAACCATTATTTAAAGAATTACTTTTTACCTTTATCCACCAAGAAGAATTAGGTGGTTTAGAAGCTTGATTCATTATAGATGCTGATTTTCTGCATACATAAAATGTTCCTGTATCTTTATCATAATAAACGTCTCCTCTTTTATATTTAGTTTTATTATTCGAATGATCTGTACTAAGATAAATCGTTTCCATGTTCATTTTGATCATAGGACTGCTATTTCCACTACTATAGAAGCTATTCATATTTTGTTTCT
Organism: Clostridia bacterium; assembly: GCA_009929525.1. Lineage (GTDB taxonomy): Bacteria > Bacillota > Clostridia > Lachnospirales > Lachnospiraceae > Oliverpabstia. The sequence goes on from SAAH01000094.1 coordinate 13,208, forward strand.
TGCCCAAATTGTCATCATCATCTATTTCTTCATCCTCAACAACAGCGTATACTCCGCCCTGTGTATATACCTCTCCTCTTTTAATCTCAAAATCATCATCTTGACTAGCTCTCTGATACACCTCATCCCAGCTGCCAGACATTTCCAGCAAGATTTGCTGTGGAGTCTTTACCGGTTCCGGTGTCGATGAAGGTTCCGGTGTTGAGGTTACGCTCGGACTTACTGTTGGGCTTGGCGTATCCGTAGGAGTTATACTTACCGTTGGTGTCGGAGTGCCAGTTGGCGTTGCTTCCGGTGTTGCGGTCGGTGCCTCAGGTGTTTCTTCTCTTCCCGGGATCTTATCGGCTGATGCCACACTATCCTCTGCCAGTGCATCCGATCCGTGGGATACGATACTACATGTAAGGCTGTGACCCGTCACACTGTATGTTCCGCCGGAAGGACATGTGATTTTCCTTCCCGCTTCGCTTGTCAGCATCTCTTCCATCGTGGTGCTCGGGTCTTTTACTTTTGCAGTCTCCCAAAGAGCCATTAATGATTTTCGGTTCACTTGACATTCCTTGGCCTGATTTGATTCTATATAATTTGCAAATGAAGGTACTGCAATCGAGAAAAGCAACGCGATGATCACACATACCACAATAACTTCTACTAAAGTAAATCCATTCTTTTTCATAATAAATACCCTCTTTCGAACAGACATAACTATCCAAATTTATAGTATCACACCTGTTTTCAATCTTCAAGCCGACCCCGTTTCCTTTTCAGTAATTAATGTTCAATTAACGAAAATTAAGGAGATGGGTTCGATTCCCATCTCCTTTTCCAATTATATGCTATCAATTTGTGAATCTTTCTCATCCCGCAGATTCATCAACAGCTACCACACATCCTCTTCCTGATTGCTTTGCTGTATAAAGACGTTCATCCGCTTTCTTCACCAGTTCATGCACCGTATAGTCAGGAAATTCACTTAAGTTCACACATCCGGCGCTGATGCCTATCTCCATCTGTCTTCCATCTTCACTGGTTATATGTTTTACCAGCTGAACAACAGATGCGATACGCTTCACAAAAGCCTCCGGCGGAATGTCACGGCATACCACCATGAATTCATCTCCGCCAAATCTCGCCACAAAGTCACCCTTGCTAAGTGCAATATTGGTTTCCAGAATCTTCGCCACACTGGTCAAAGCTTCGTCCCCTGCCAGATGTCCATGGGTATCATTCAGTATCTTAAAGGAGTCAAGATCCACCATCGCTATGCCTAGATCTTTCTTCCGCTTTTTAGCACTGTCCAGATATGTAAGCAGATACTTATCAATATGTCTGCGATTAAACACGCCTGTAAGATCATCATATTCCAACTGCTGGTGTATCCTGTCCAGATTCAGATATAACATACTTTTATCAAAGACATTATCCACATATTCATCTTCCAGCTTTGTGACCATCTCGATCACAGCCCCGCTCTCACCATAAGGTACATACTCAGAGATCACAAAAAACAGGCCATTTTCCGAATACTCAAGCTTACTGCATCTACCATAGCTCTCCAAGGCTTTCAGCGAAATGCAGTTATTGCATCGTGTATGTTTACCCCACACTGAAAAACAAGAATGCATATCACAATCTACTGCTTCCGCTTCTTCACATACCATGGTATTTCTTGGGTCCACCAGCCTCACAATATCAAAATGAGGTTTCAGTGCTTCCACATATCTTCGGGTATGCTCATCCACATCCGCAGCCGAAATATCCGAGTCAGAGTTATGGTTCATATCCTCCGCCAGAGATAATGCCTCTGAAAGCATTTCTTTATCTCTTTTTTCATCCTCTAACTGATAACTTGCAAGTACATTGTGTACCCTGTGGCGGATAATATCCGGCTTATACGGTTTCGAAATAAAATCATCTGCTTTAAGTTCCAGAGCACGCTGCTCACTGTCTCCATCGCCCTGTGAAGTAATGATGACCGGTATATGTTCTGTACGGCTGTCCGAACGGATCCGTTCAAGCATAGCAAAACCATCCATGACCGGCATCAAAAGATCAAGCAGGACAATGTCCACATCCTTATAATTTTCCTTCAGATAATCCCATGCCTCGCGTCCATTTTCCTTTTCTATGATCACATACTCATCAAGGAATATTCCTGCAAGAACTGCACGGTTTACCTCTATATCATCCACCACAAGCATCTTTCTTCCTTCCGAAAGAGCCTGCTGCTGTCTGTTTTCATCCACATACTGCTCAACTGTCCTGCTGGTGCAAACCATCTCTGTGGTACTGGAAGTCTGCAAAAGTGTCTCAAAATCCTCTTTTTTCATCGGTCTCGCATAATAAAATCCCTGAACATAATTGCAGTCCATCGAGCGAAGAGAGGCTATCTGTTCTCCTGTCTCAACGCCTTCTGCAACAACTGCCAGATTCAGCCATTTTGCCAGACTGATGACAAAGCTGAGAATCCCCTTCCCTGACGCTATCTTTGACTGATTCTGGATGAATTTCATATCCAGTTTCAATACATCCACCGGCATCTCTGCCAGCATATTCAAAGAGGAATATCCGCTTCCAAAATCGTCCATTTCTATCACAAATCCCAGATTACGAAGTTTATTGACTACTTTGATGATCTGATCCGGATTGTCTGTATAGGCAGATTCTGTAATCTCCAGATGCAGATATTGAAGCGGTATCTTATACTTGGCGATCAGATCCAGAAATATATCCGTAAGCCGTGGATTATAGATATCCGCACGGGATACATTCACCGATACCGACACTGCAGGGTAACCAAGATCCATCCATTTTCGTATATCCTGGCATACAGTCTCCCATACATATCGATCAAGGGGCGTAATAAATCCGTTGCTCTCGAACAATGGAATAAATGCTCCCGGAGACAAAAATCCTTTTTCCGGATGTATCCAGCGCACCAAAGCTTCCGCTCCCGCTATCATCTCTGAATTGAGATCATATTTGGGCTGATAATACACCTGAAACTGATGTTGTTCCAGTGCAGTTTTCATATTACTGATGATAAATTGTTCATCCATCAGTTTCTGACGGATAGAATCATCATAATAAGAATAGTAAGAATCATACTTTCCCCTGCTGTTGTCTGATGCAAGCTGTGCTCTGTCGCACATAACACTGACCGGCACTGTAACATCTTTGATCTCATAGATGCCACAGTGTATCCTCATCTCCATATCCACCGGAAATTCATTTACTTTATCAAGCCATCTTTTAAATTCATGACTGCTGTAATGTTCTCTGTGTTTCAAAAGAGTATAGAATTCATCGGCAGCAAACCTGCCGCATATTCCCACCTCTTCGCTTGCCTCACTTAATATCTTACCCAGATAGCAAAGTGCCTGATCTCCCTTGGCAACACCAAAAGTACTTGAGTTTCCGCAGTTTTATCCACATAGACCTGAATTAAACCATGTCTTTATAAACAACTTTCAAAAAATGCCCCAAATATAAGGAATCTGAT
>SAAH01000010.1 GCA_009929525.1 Clostridia bacterium
TTCACAATACTGTCTTTTCATTTTTTTCAAAAATAGGACAGATTGGTACTTTAGAAGAAGTTATCTCTTTTGAAATTACATTTTGCGGAAACTCAAGCATTTCCTGCAATAAGGATTTTGATATAAATGCACCTCCATGAACGGCAGTGAAACTTTTTTATAATACTGTTTTCTTGGAGGTCTTTATGTACGAAAAATATTTTAAAAAACTTACGGAAGAATGCGAAATACGCAATCGTTCCGCAAATACTGCACGCACTTATTCGGACAATATAAAGCGATTTCTGATCGATGTTGGAAAGCATCCTGACCAGCTCCTGCTTGATGATGCAAGACAGTACATCCTGAAAAAACGCCGTCAGGGTATCTCGGCAGAGTATTGCAACAACATCAATTCATCTCTTGCATTCTTTTATAAACATGTCTTACATCTCTTCTGGGATCAGGAGATTGTACCTAGAATGAAGAGAGATTATACTATGCCCGATGTCCTTTCCGTTGAAGAAGTTGAGCGGATGATTAACACTGCAACTGAGGTACGGAACAAAGCTTTGATTGCTCTTATCTACTCATCTGGCTTACGTCTTAATGAGGCTGCCCGATTAAGACCAGATGATATTTACATGAGTACCATGCAGGTTCATGTAACAGATACGAAAACACATCGGGACAGATGGACCATTCTTTCCCAGACTGCTTTGGAGTATCTAAAGGACTACTGGTACTCTTATAATGTTTCCAGGGACAGGCTTTTTGTCAGTCTCCTTGCTCCCCATATGCCCCTCAAAGGGTCGGGAATCGAAATCATGATACGGACGATTGCACGCGATGCTGGTATTAAGAAACGAGTTTATCCGCATCTGCTCCGTCATAGTTTTGCCACCCATCTTTTAGAACAGGGGGTCTCGATCGAATATATCCAGACTCTTCTGGGACATCGCTGTCCGGGGTCAACCTATACCTATCTTCACATTGCAAACAAGACGCTGATGGGTATTCAGAGTCCTTTGGATCACCCGAAGAAGAAACGAGGAAGACCTCGTAAAACGAAGGACGGTGCTAACAATGAATGATATAACCGTTCAAGATATCTTTCTCCGATTTTATGAGGACTTTCGTAAACTTCATTCCGTTTCCCCGGGGCAGGATCGGACTGCTCTCTGTATCATGAAGTGTAAAACTCCTGAGATGGGTGCTAATGTCAGCGAATGTCCAGAGTGTCATTTACGCAAGATTCACTATAATTCCTGCCGTAATCGATTCTGTACAATGTGTCAGGCAATGGACGTAGACAAGTGGATAGACCTGCAACAGGAGAATGTACTGGATGTTCCATACTTCCACGCTGTATTTACGATTTTTGAAGAATTGTATGCACTGACGTACTCCAATCAGAAGCTTCTTTATGACACCATGTACCATGCGGTATCTTCGACATTGAAAGAACTGTCTTCTGATTCCAAACACCTTGGTGCAAGGATTGGCTTTATCTGTGTCCTCCATACATGGGGATCTAAAATGAACTATCATCCACATATCCACACCATTATTCTCGGTGGCGGGTTGGATGAACGGAATCATTGGAAAGATAAAGGCAAGAAGTTTTTCTTCCCAGTAAAAGTATTATCCGCTGTTTTCAAAAAGTATTACTTGCAGGAACTGAAAATGCTCAGAGAAAAAGAACTTCTTGAATATCACGGTTCGGCCAATACATTTATGAACCACTATGCTTTCAAAGAGCTTTTAGATCTCTGCTATGAAAAGAAATGGATTTCCTATATTAAACCGGCTTTTCAAGGAGCCAGTTCTGTCATACATTATTTAGGAAGATATACACACCGTATTGCAATCAGTAACCGCCGTATCGTCGAAATGGATGAAAAGAATGTCACTTATCTTGTGAAAGATTATAAAAACAAGGGGCACTGGAAATCCATTACAATTCCTGGGACAGAATTCATTCACCGTTTTCTAATGCATGTGCTTCCCAAAGGTTTTGTACGGCTCCGCCATTATGGGATTCTCTCTTGCAGGATTAAAAAGGACAAGATGACGCTTTGCCGAAACCTTCTTGGATGCAGACAGCACCTTTCAAAGCTTCGAGGGATGAACACAGAACAGGTGATGATGGCACTGTATCATATCGACATCTGCAAATGTCCAGAATGCGGAGCTCATATGTCTTCTTATCGAATGCGTGGACACTATATGCTTTGTTAAAGAATGCAACTGAATATTTTTTTCGGCTTCCAAACGGAGGTCTGTTTGCCATGCATAAATTTCACTACATTTTCTTATTTTCCTATGAAAAAGCCGATAAAACCTGACTTTTTACGAAAAAGAAATTTGATTGAATTTCCATACAGCATGGCTACCCAGACGCAACTTGGTGCAATCAGTGAAAATCAGGCTGCAATGCCAACGAAAGAGCAGCTATCTAAAACGGTAGGCTGTTTTTTCGTTGGCCTTGACCCCGATTGTTCACGAAACGATTTGTCGACTTCACCATAACGCACTATGATTCGGTTTTTCACCAGCTGCACATTGACTGATAAATATTGATCCATTTTAGAAAAGCATCAAATGGAATCTGAAGATTTTCCAAACCAATATCTATAGAAAACCAATAAACTACACTAAAACAATTACCGCCCCAAAAGCAATGAATCCTTGGGGGGTTAGGAAAATAGGTTCCATACCATGTCAGCATCGAAGATGACTTCGGTGACGTGGTTTACTTCTATCTGGTAGAGTGCGTTGGCAGCCAGGTGTTCGGCGGCTTGTTCGAGGTCGCGGATTCCGGTGGTGCCGGCGCATTTTTCGATTATTGCGTCCAGGGCTTCTTCTGGGACTACGCATTCGTTTTCATGGAGTCCCATGCGTTTCAGGACTTTGGGGAGTGCGAATCTGGAGAAGATGATTTTCTTTTCTTCTGGAGTGTAGTCTGGCAGCTCGATCACTGCGAAACGGGACATCAGCGGTGCGCTGATCTGATCTTTGTCGTTGGCTGTGGCGATCGGGTATACGCCTACAGTTGGAACGAGACACTCGATGTAGTTATCGGTGAAACCAAGGTTATCGAGGAGGGTCAAAAGTACATCCGCAGGGTTTCCGTTTCCTTTTCCGGATGCGGCTTTGTCAAGCTCGTTGATGATAAAGACAAGGTTTGATTCTCCGGCCATGGAAAAAGCTTCCATGATGATTCCAGGTTTTGCGTTGGCGTAGATACGGGAACTTCCAGTCAGCTGTTCCGGGTCATTGATGGAACTCATGTCTAAGGTTGTCCACGGAAGTTTCAGGATGCGGGCAACGGCATAAGCAATCTGGGACTTTCCTGTTCCGGCAGGGCCTACCAGAAGGAGACCATATGCGGGAAGAGTATGGGTACGGTTGATCTGGATGATGGTTTCGATGATTCTTTGTTTTACCCTCTCCATACCGTAAAGTTCTTCGTCCAGGATCCGGCGTGCTTCCTGCGGGTCGATGGATTCAAAATAATTGGTTTTCCACTGGATGTTCATCATGATAGAAAGTGCACGCTGGGCATGACGACGCTCCTCGGGAGTCACTTCGTGGGAACGGGCAACGGCAAGGTTTCTTCTTGCCCAGAGACGGATATTATCAGGCAGAGTCCTGCCGGCACAATTCATAAAGTCAGAGATACTCTGAAGGCTGGTGAGCTTCATGTCGTCACCGGTTTCATCCTGATCTTCGTCATCAATCTCATCTGCAGGTGCACTGCTTGCCAGCAGACGCTCGATCATATACTGGAGAAATCCGTCTTCGGCGGAAAGTTTGGTGCCGCCGCCAAAAGCGATTTCCCGGATCTTATATACGGCGTAACCATCCTCACGGTTCTTGCCGGACAGACGGACGTTGATATGATTCTCGCCAAGCCATTTTAAAAGGCTTACAAAACGGGAATCTATCTGCAGGATATCTGCGGTGAATGTGCCGTCATTTTCTTTGAATTCAAAGGCAGTTTTTTTGATGGGATTGATAAAAAGACCGCTGGAATGGTGGTTCCATTTTCTCTCACTGTTATCTAAGATCAAGATGGGATTCTCGGGTGAGGGAGCGGAATTATTAGAACGAAATGTGGTATAGGTAGTTTCTGCGGGTTTTTTATTATCTGGTGTTTCACTAAAATCAAATACTGGCATGATAGATACTCCTTTGCGAATATAGAATTTGCAGGCAAATTGGCTTATTTTCGCTCATTATAGCATATTTTGTGCATGGATGTGAATATATTTTGGCCTTGCAGCCGAAATTGGTCAGATGCAAGGGCTGCTGTTTTTGGAGTTTATTTCTATTGCAAAGCGTGAGCGGCAACAGTACGATAATTGCTTTGTTTTTACAGGGATTGTATGCAGAAAATCCATGTACTTACTGGAGAAAAATGGTATACTATACACAGAAATCTGATTACTTGACATTATGAGGATGAGGGCGACAGCATGAAAAAAATATGGGAAAAGATTGGGATAATTAAGCGGCAGCAAAAGAAATATTTTGATGAGTTTGGAGAAGAGATTTCTGTGCGTAATCTTCAGCTCATGGAAACGATATGTTGTGCGGGAATTGCAATTTTTTGTTTGTATTTTTTGTTTACAAAGGTGTTTTTTAGTTCGTGGAGTATATCACTTTTGTATTTGGTTCCGGTGCCTATCCTGGGTGTTCTCCTATGGGAAATAAAAAAGAACCTGAAAAAGGAGAAGATTAATACTAAAGCAGCATATATACAGATCGTGTGTATGTATATTTTTTTACTTATGGTAACGATCGTACTGAGTGTATTTCCTCATCCGAACGTTCCGTCTATTTATTATCATCTGTTTATTTTGGCGTGTCCGGTACTGTTTATATTGCCAATGTACCTTCATGCGGTTATCATTATTTTGAGTTATGTGGTGTTCCTTGCGCTGGTCATTACCTTTAAAGTGCCCGCGGTGTGGCCGCATGAATTATTTGAGTCATTTACCGCTTTGTTATTTTCGGGCGTGGTCATGATCTTGATGTCGCAGTTTCGGTTGCAGAGCGATTCACTGAAGAGTAAATATTATGAAATGAGCCAGATGGATGGGCTGACCCGGCTGACGAATAAGGTTTCGGGAATAAGTGCGGGAGAGCAGTATCTGTCGGAAGCGGCATCGGATGAACACTTTGCGGTATTGTTTCTTGATCTTGATAATTTTAAACGTATTAATGATACCTATGGACATATCATGGGAGACAAGCTTTTACGTGCTGTGGGCGAGACTTTGGTCGGCAGCTGCCGGGCATCCGATATCCTTTGCCGGTTTGGAGGGGATGAATTCCTGATCGTTCTTAAAAATATTCAGAATAAGGACGTAACTGTGACGAGGGTAGAAGGGATAAGAACACGGATCAATGCCATTTCTTTGAATCCTATAGGGAGCGTGACCTGCAGCATAGGTGTTTGCTATGTGTCTGAGCGAAATGATATGACAATGGCAGATTTGCTGAGCCAGGCAGATGATTCTTTATATAAGGCGAAACAAAAAGGAAAGAACTGCTATCATATCGTGGAACAAAGACAGAAGGAGATGTATTGCGGGCATGAATATCAACAGCCAACATGATGAGAAAACGAATGGATTTTGCCTGAGACGGAGGATGTATTTTCTTCTGGCTGTTATTTTGCTGTGTGTGGCAGCGCTGACTTCTGTGTCTGTTTTTGCCAAAGACAGTGCAGAGGATGAGACAAAGCGTGAGACTGTCAAAGTGGGATACTTCCCGTTTGAAGGGTATCACATGGAAGATGAAAATGGTGTGAAAAGCGGCTATGGATATGACATCCTCCAGCAAATGAAAATATATGAGAACTGGAAGTATGAGTACGTCGGTTACGACGAAAATATAAGTTGGGACGATGCTCAAGGCATGCTGGAAAATGGAGAAATTGATATGCTCACGTCGGCAACGATGACGGAGGAACGCCAGCAGATCTTTTCCTATTCCAATATACCCATCGGGAATAGTTCAACGATGCTTACTGTGAGGGCGGGTGATAATCGTTTCGATACCAGTGATTATGGAAGCTGGGAAAATGTCCGGGTGGGCATGCTTGCCAACAATAGCCGCAATGACAGCTTTGCACAGTATGCGAAGGAACATGGATTTTCTTATAAAAAGCTGGAATTTGATACGCCGGATGAGCTGAAGAGGGAACTGAAGGCTCAAAATATAGATATGATCGTTACCAGTAATCTTTTAGAAATGGATGATGTGCGGACGGTCGATCAGTTTGATAAGAAACCATTTTATGTTATTGTGAAAAAAGGAAATGACGCTCTGCTCAGTGAAGTAAATGATGCGCTCAAAAAAGTGCAGGAAAGCAATCTGTCATTTGCAGAGGATCTTTATAAAACTTATTATGAACCAGATGCGAATGGAATAGTCACATATACAAAGGCGGAGCAGGATTATATAAATGAATGTAATGAAAAGGGTATCGTATTCAAGGCACTGATGAATCCTGACCGAAGACCGCTTTCTTATTATGAATCGGGAGCGATGCAGGGGTTGTTGACGGATATTTGTCTGGAGATATTTGAACGTACGGGTCTGCAGATTGAATATGAAGAGGTGAAAACCCGGGATGAGTATGTGGAAAAACTCAATTCTGGAAATGAAAGTATACTGTGTGATTTTACCGGAACGATCGGTGCTGCGGAGAATCTGGGATATATAAGGACTTCAGCATATTATAATAGTTCTACTTCGAAATTAGTTAAAAAGGGATTTGCCGGTGAGGGCAATCGCTGTGCTTTGACCAAAAGCAGTATTACAAATAAGAGACTGATCGATCAGGAAAACCTGGAGTATTTTTTCTATGATACGATGGAGGAATGCCAGGAAGCCGTAATGAACGGAGAGGTGGATTTCTCTTATGGATACACCCGAACGATACAGGAAATGGTATATGCTGATGTGACAAATTCTTTGGCATGTGTGCCTGTTACGGATATGTCGATTGACTTTTTTGTTGGAATAAGCATGGAGGAAAATGTATTATTTGCCTCGATCGTGAATAAAAGTGTGGATTCTATTTCTGATAAGGATATCAGTTATATATCAGAGCCCCATACTTACTATGACAGGAGACAGACGAGCCTGCTTGGAATGATCTATGACTATCCGATTCTGTTTATTGCACTGTTGGTGCTTGTATTTGTTGTTATTTTGGGTGTTGTGTTTCTTCTGAATAATAAGAAAGAGCACGAACGGGAAATGAGAACAAATGAGAGACTATCTTTGGCACTTGAGACAGCGGAGAAAGCAAATCGGGCAAAAACGGAATTCCTGTCGAGGATGAGCCATGATATCAGGACACCGATGAATGCCATCATAGGGATGACGGGACTGGCGATGGACAATGAAGATCCGGGGCAGGCAAGAGAGTATCTTGATAATATTGATTCTTCCAGTCGCTTTTTGTTGGGATTGATCAATGATATCCTTGATCTTAGCAAAATAGAGAGCGGAGAACTTACATTGATCCAGGAACCCTATTCGATAGAAGAGTTCAGGAAAAATATCACTGCAGTCATTGGACCATTGATGGAAGCAAAACATATAGAATTTGTTGTTGGAGTTCCGGATGGCTCGATGTGGATCCTGGCGGATAAACTCCGGCTAAATCAAATTGTATTTAATCTCCTTTCCAATTCAGCCAAATTCACGCCGGATGGCGGCAGGGTGGAAATGATAATGGAGGCTGTAGAAAAAATAGAGGAAGAAACAGATAAAGAAAATGAAAAGGGACGATGGCTTTTTAGGATATATGTCCGGGATACAGGCACAGGTATTGATGAGAAACTTTTGCCTCACATCTATGAACCGTTTATTCAAGAGAAGCATGATGCAAGTATTTCGGCACAGGGTACGGGTCTGGGTCTTCCGATTGTGAAAAAACTTGTGGAAAAGATGGATGGAACAATCCATGTGGAAAGTAAGATGGGAGAGGGGACTTTATTTACCATTGAACTTTGCCTTTCAGTGATCAGCCGTGAGGGAGGGGAAGAACTGGAAGAGGTGCGGGAGTCCGTGGACCTGCAGGGATTTCAGATTCTTCTGGTGGAAGATAATGAGATGAATGTTGTGGTTGCAAAGCGTTTGCTGGAAAAGAAGGGATGCGTTGTAACTGTCGCATCAGACGGAGCACAGGCTCTTGAAAAAATGGAGAAATCAGAGGAATATTTCTTTGATGCCATACTGATGGATGTGCGTATGCCGGTGATGGACGGGCTGGAAGCGACCAGACAGATCCGTTCTCTTGATAGAAAAGATGTGGGACAGATGCCGATCATCGCGATGACAGCGGATGCATTTACCGAGGAGAAGAAAAAGACGATCGAGGCGGGAATGGATTATCATTTGTCAAAGCCGATCGATCCAAAAAAGATGTACGATATCATTGAAAAATTGGTAAGAAGACGATGAGGATGAAAATGGGGCAGCTTGGGCTGCTCTATTTTTATTGCGGATTCCTATAAAAAGATTGACATTTATAAGAATGGGGTTATAATAATAAATGTTCATGAAAATAATAATACGAAAGTACATGAACATACGAAGCGAGAATATGTTGAACAAAATATAAGGAGAATAATTTTATCATGGAAAAGAAAAATAAACTCTGGAGTCAGATTGATTGGATTTCTACACTTGTGCCGCTGATAGGTGTTGTGGTATTGGCAACTATTTTTATGGTGCTGCCAGGACAGTCTGCGATCGTGCTTGGAGCTATCAGGGGATTTTTAGGAGATGATTTTGGTATTTATTATGCATTGCTTGGGTGTGGTATTCTGGCATGTTCGCTGTATATAGCATTTTCCAGATTTGGGAAAATCAAATTGGGGAATATCCCAAAGCCGCAGTATTCCTCTTTCAAATGGGGAGTGATGATATTTACATCAACGATGGCGGCAGATATCTTGTTCTATTCGCTTTGTGAGTGGGCATTGTATGCGAATGAATCCTATATAAGTGATCTGGGCGGTATCCAGAGATGGGCATCGACGTATCCACTTTTTCATTGGGGGCCTATCGCATGGAGCTTTTATATTATACTGGCGGTTGCCTTTGGGTTTATGCTCCACGTGCGTGGCAGGGATAAACAGAAGTTTTCCGAGGCCTGTCGTCCGATACTTGGCAAAAAAGTAGATGGATTCTGGGGGAAAGTGATCGATCTGATAGCAATCTTCGCATTACTGGCGGGCACAGCGACGACGTTTTCACTGGCAACTCCACTTTTGTCTGCAGCAGTCAGCAAGGTGTTTGGCCTGAGTAACGGTATAGGTCTTACGATCATGATCCTGCTTCTGATCGCGATTGTTTATACGATGACAGTGTGGTTCGGCATGAAGGGAATCTCAAGACTGGCTACGGGCTGTTCTTATTTCTTCTTTGCACTTTTGGCTTATGTTTTATTTGCGGGCGGGGAAACTACTTACATATTAGAAAGTGGATTTTCAGCACTGGGAAATATGCTTCAGAACTTTGTAGGAATGGCAACATGGATGGATCCTCTTCGTGAGAATTCGTTCCCACAGAACTGGACGATTTATTATTGGGCATACTGGATGGTATGGTGCGTGGCAACCCCATTTTTCATCGGAGCGATAAGCAAAGGCCGTACGATCAAGCAGACGGTGCTTGGCGGATATGGCTGGGGGCTGGCAGGAACATTTACGTCCTTTATCATCCTGGGCAATTATGGTCTGGCACAGCAGCTGAAACATGGGGTAGATATCTCAGGTTACATTGCAGAAGGCGGAGACTATTCACAGGCGATCCTGAAGATATTTGATACACTGCCATTATCAAGTCTGGGACTGATCCTCCTGGTTGTGACGATGATAGCATTTTACTCCACTACATTTGACGCACTGACGATGGTTATATCTTCTTATTCTTATAAGAAACTTCCGGTAGATCAGGAACCGGACAAGAGAGTTCGTACATTCTGGGCAGTTATGTTTATCCTGTTCCCGATCGCACTGATATTTGCAGAGAACTCGATGTACTCGCTCCAGTCGGTGGCGATCATCGCGGCCTTCCCGATAGGATTTATTATCTTGTTGATCGTTGCGAGCTTCTTTAAGGATGCGAATAAGTATCTGAGACATGATGAAGATATAAAGAGTGTTAAAGATATAGAAGATGCAAAAAATGATATGGATGTATAGCAGCATAGGAAAATGAAATACTTGATTTCGAGTAAATAAGTACACGATAGAAGAATTGTATCATACGTCAAGGATGCAGCGGATAAAAATTACGTGTCTTTGCCCCGGGAAAATAATTATAATGACAGGCGGTTGCGAAATAAGATACTTTCGCAATTGCCTGTTTTTGGATGCGCATGGTATAATAACGTCAGGTATTATACCGGCCGAATGGCCATGGGTCGTCCACGAGACAGCATATGCACCAGATGCATATGGCACAATAGTGATAACGCAAATCAGGTGTTCGAAATATATCAGGAGAAGAAAAACTGAGGCGTAAATGGGTGTGAAAATTCACAAAAACAAGTGAGAAAAGAGAGGGCTAACGATGGGCAAAAACAAGTTTGCAGTGACCCCGCCTATGGGGTGGAACAGTTGGGACTGCTATGGGGCGGCAGTTACAGAAAAAGAGTTGATCCAAAATGCGGATTACATGGAAAAGAATCTGAAAAAATACGGATGGGAATATATCATCTGCGATATCCAGTGGTACGAACCTACAGCAGATTCCAGCCACTATCATAATTTTGCGGAACTGTGTATGGATGAATATGGAAGAGTTGTACCGGCACCGAATCGATTTCCGTCTGCGGAAAATGGACAGGGCTTTTCTAAGATTGCTGAATATGTTCACGCAAAGGGACTCAAATTCGGTATTCATATCATGCGGGGGATCCCGCGTCAGGCGGTGACAGAAAATACAAAAGTCAAAGGAACAGAATATAGAGCGAGAGATATTGCTCATCCATTTTCAATCTGTTCATGGAATTCGGATATGTATGGGGTAGATGTCACGAAACCGGGTGCGCAGGAATATTATGATTCGTTGATCGAACTTTATGCGTCCTGGGGCGTGGATTTTATCAAAGTGGATGATATCTGTGTCAAATACGCACAGCCTGGCAATGAAAATACGCTGGAGTACGGCGCAGGTGAGATCGAGCTGCTGAGAAATGCCATAGATAAAAGCGGGCGGGCGATCGTGCTCAGTCTTTCGCCGGGACCGGCGATGGTGGACAAGGCAGAGCATTTGAGAAAAAATGCGAATATGTGGCGTATCACCAATGATTTTTGGGACAGATGGGAAGATATCATGGAGATGTTTGGACGGTGTGATAATTGGAGCCCTTATGTGTCAGAGGGGTGCTTCCCGGATTGCGATATGCTGCCGATCGGACATATTTCCATACGTGGCTGTGAGCATGGAGTAAGCGAAAGAATCTCCAGATTTACCTTTGAAGAGATCCAGACGATGATGAGTCTGTGGTGCATCTTCCGCTCACCGCTGATGCTGGGATGCGAACTGACAGACCTCGATGAAAAGACCAGAAGCCTTATAACAAACGAAGAGGTTCTTGCCCTCCTGAAAAACAGCAGAAATGCCCATCAGGTTTTGAGAGAATACAACGTGATCATATGGCAGGCTGATGGACTTGATGGGGAAAAATACATAGCAGTATTCAATGTAGTGAACTGGACTGATACCTTCCGGATAGATTTTAGAAAAATGGATATGGACGGAACTTATATGGTCCGCGATCTATGGGCAAAAACGGATATGGGTGTGAAAGAAAGATATATGGATGTAACACTGAAATCTCACGAGGGCAGAGTGTATCGCTTAAAATAGGACAATGCAGCAAATATAATATCATGTGAAGAGCAGGTACGCTGGGGTGTACTTGAAAAAACATACATGCAGAAGGTAAATACATAGGGAACAAATATGGGAGGGTACAATATGAGCTTTAAAGTAGCATTTATAGGAGCAGGAAGCCTTGTATTTGCAAGGACGTTATTTACAGACATTATGTCTGTGCCGGAATTTCAGGATATTCAGGTGAGCTTTACAGATATCAATGCAGATAATCTGGAAAAGACCAGACAGTTATGTCAGAGGGATCTGGATGCAAATGATATTCAGGTCAAGATCGAAGCAACGACGGACAGACGAGAGGCATTTCGCGATGCCAGATACATCGTTAATTGTGTGCGTATCGGCGGACTGGAAGGATTTGAAACAGATATTGAAATCCCGCTGAAATATGGCGTGGATCAGTGTGTTGGAGATACTCTTTGTACGGGCGGCATCATGTATGGACAGCGTGTGGTCGCTGCGTTACTTGACTTTTGTAAGGACATCCGCGAAGTGGCAGAACCGGGTGCGATCATGCTGAATTATTCCAATCCTAATGCGATGGCTACCTGGGCATGCAACAAATACGGCGGCGTAAAAACGATCGGCTTATGTCATGGAGAGATACACGGCGAGATGCAGATTGCGGAGGTGTTAGGGATTCCGAGAGAAGAACTGGACATCACATGCGCAGGGATCAATCACCAGACCTGGTATATCTCAGTGAAGCATAATGGTGAGGAAATGCTGTCTCAGATACTTCCTGGATTCGAAGCACATGAGAAGTTCAGAGAAGAAGAGAAAGTCCGGATCGATATGACAAAGCGGTTTGGCTATTATTCCACAGAATCTAATGGACATCTTTCGGAATATGTTGCCTGGTATAGAAAGAGACCGGACGAGATCAAAGACTGGATCAACCTTGACAGTTGGATCAATGGTGAGACTGGCGGATATCTTCGCGTGACCCGTGAGGAGAGAAATTGGTTTGAAACGGACTATCCAAAGATCCTGGCAGATGCACCGAAGCGGCTGGATGGTTCCGAAAGAGGAAAAGAACATTGTTCTTATATCATGGAATCTTTGGAGACTGGAAGAAAATACAGAGGACATTTTAATGTTATGAATGAGGGCTGTATTACGAACCTTCCGGCAGAATCTGTTGTTGAAGTGCCGTGTTATGTAGATGGAAATGGAATCAGTGTACCGAAGGTTGGAGATCTTCCTCTGGGCTGCGCTGCTGTATGCTCCCAGTCTATCTGGGTCCAGAAACTGGCAGTGGAAGCAGCAGTTCATGGTGATGTAAATCTTCTGAAACAGGCAGCACTTATGGATCCGCTGACGGGAGCAGTATGCAATCCGCCGGAAGTATGGCAGATGATCGACGAGATGCTGGTAGCTCAGGAGCAGTGGCTGCCGCAGTATGCAGAAGGAATTAAGGCTGCGAAGG
Source organism: Clostridia bacterium (assembly GCA_009929525.1). GTDB lineage: Bacteria > Bacillota > Clostridia > Lachnospirales > Lachnospiraceae > Oliverpabstia. The sequence goes on from SAAH01000010.1 coordinate 13,346, forward strand.
AAAATCTGGCGAAGGATAGGATACCGACCAGGGATGATTATCATGGTGCGGTGAGAGTTCGGGAGAAGAGTGTTGAGGAAGTTGCGGCGGAGCATGAGGCCAGGAAAATAACGGTGTAGGGGGACGCCCTCCATCGGCAGTTGTGCTATGCAGGTGTGACGGGATGGCTGGGTAGGTCTTTCGCTGTAAAAATCTAAACGTGAAAAAGACAACTTATATGGGGATCAGCCACATTCGGCGTGTATGCCTGATGCATACACACCTCAGGTGGCTTTGATGTGTGCTTTGGTGAGCACACATCACCCCATAGAAGTTGTCTTTTTCGCGTTAAGATTTTTGTCAGCTCAATCCCGATACCCAGCCATCCCGTCACACCTGCATAGCACAACTGCCGATGGAGGGCTGTGGGTTGGAGGGACTTTTTTGCGTGGTTTTGTCTTTGAGAAAGATTGATTGACATCTGACAACAGGCGGGGGTACAATGCACGCATAAGGCAAGATAACTACGACAAGATGAGAAAGACAGAATGGAGGGATGGTTGATTGAAGAAGCGAATTTTAATTGTTGGAAGCTTGAATATGGATATGGTGATTGCGATGAAACGCATGCCTTTGAAAGGTGAGACTGTTATGGGAGAGAGCATTGCTTATATTCCAGGAGGAAAGGGCGCTAATCAGGCATATGCAGTCGGAAGATTGGGTGGAAGTGCAGCTATGCTAGGGTGTGTTGGAAGTGACAGTCTGGGAAATGAACTTGTAGAAAGTCTGACGATGAGTGGTACAGATACATCGTATGTTTCGAGAATTGATAAGAAACCAACGGGTATGGCAATTATATATGTAAATGAAGAAGGTAATAATAGTATAGTTGTAGTACCGGGGGCGAATCATGCATGTGATATAGAGTATCTGAAGGAGAATGATAAATTATTTGCAGAAAGTGATTACATCATGTTTCAAATGGAGATACCATACGAAGCTATATTTTATGGGATTAGACGTGCAAAAGAACTTGGAAAAACGGTGATTCTTAATCCGGCACCGGCACCGGACGATCTTCCGGAAGATATCTGGACCAAGATAGATTATTTGACACCGAATGAGACGGAGGCATTACTGCTGAGCGGCGAAAAAGATACATCAGTGGAAGGTATCAAAAGAGCAGCTGGAATGCTTTTGAAAAAAGGGGTGAAGAATCTCTTGATAACGATTGGAGAAAAAGGCGTACTATTTGTAAATGAAAAAGAAGAAACGATCTATCCGGCGAGGAAAGTAGAGGCGGTAGATACAACGGCGGCGGGTGATTGTTTTAACGGGGCATTTGTTACAGGACTGGCAGAAGGCATGCCAGTGGATAGGGCGATACCATTTGCTAATCTGGCATCATCTGTGGCGGTGACAAGGAAGGGAGCACAAAGCTCGATTCCGGAGAGAAAAGAAATTGATGAACTAATGTGAATCGAAAGATAACAAACATGTGAGAAATGGAGATTATCAAATGAAAACAGAATATATAGAGGGTATGAGTACGGAAAAGAGTATGTGATTACGGTGAAAACTTCTGGTGCTCAGATAGAAGCAGATATTGATGGTAAGTGCGATCTTGTATTTACAGATGGGGAAAGGCCGTATATATGCGGATCGATTGGTGTGTCGGTTGGGAATGGGAGTCATTGCGAGTATGGAAAGATAGAGGTGAAAAGGGAAATTCTGAATGTCAGATGTTTTCTAAAGAAGAGAGACTGCGGAACTTGTACAAAGTGTTCGCAGTTTTTTTGTTGATATTATGATCTGGGTGAAAATATTTACGCCTGAATATGCTCTTTTTCTTATTCTTAAAAAATAAAGACAAAAATTTGGTAATTTTTTTTGCTTTACAGCATGGGAATATGAAAATCAAGGTGAACAGGCACCTGGCTGGTATCCGCATGTGAGTTATTAAAAGATATGGTGGAATTATAGATAGATATGGTATCTGCCAAACACCGGTAGAAAAAGAACCTACAAAATGGTATACTATGTATATGTGACAGGAAAGGATGTGGAGCCGGGTGAAGGAATTTCAGGTAGAAGGAAATTGCAGTCCATCGAGAAATTACATGGTAGATACCAGCAGAAAAATCGATACGATCATAACTACACTTATCGAGAAAAATAAATATTTTACAATAAACAGAGCCAGGCAGTATGGAAAAACCACAACACTGGACCTGATTTATCAGCACTTAAAAGATAAATATCTGGTGATACAGACAAGTTTCGAAGCGGCAGATGACAGCTTTGCATCAAATTATGATTTTGCTTTGGGACTGACAAGAAGTATAGATAAAGAATTGCAGCGTGGACTAAGGAAGGATTTCTTGAGGCCGTTAAGATTATGCTGAAAGAAAAAAATACGTTATTTGATGATATGGTTAAAAAGTTATCAGATAATGACGAACTGAAAAAAGTAATAAAAAACATTCTTTTTCGAGGCGCACGATATTCTTATGAAGCGGATAATTCAGTCCTTTATATCGGGATATTATTCGGATTTCTAAAAGAGACCGATAATATGGTGGGTATAGCCAACCGGATATTTGAGACAAAGTTGTATAATCTGCTGATTTCAGAGGAAGAAGTCAACAGCTCAATTTATGATGCTGGTGTTATGGATAAAAATCAGTTCATCGTAGATGGAATGCTTCAGATGGAACGGGTAATGGAAAAATTCCAGGAACATTTTACGGAAATTTATGCAGATAGTGATGCAAAGTTTATAGAGGAGAATGGAAGAAGAATTTTTCTAATGTATCTAAAACCAATCATCAATGGTGTTGGCAATTATTATATTGAGGCCAGAACACGAAATATGAAAAGGACAGATGTGATCGTTGATTACAGAGGTGTCCAAAGCATTATAGAAATGAAAATATGGCATGGAGAAGAGTACAACAAAAGAGGTGAAACACAACTAACGGAATATCTGGATTATTACCATACGGATAAAGGATATATGTTGAGCTTCAATTTTAATAAAAAGAAAAACCCAGAAGTCCAAACAATCCAGATCGGAAGCAAAAAGATAATAGAAGTAGTAGTTAACGGCTAGCTCGACAAAGCGTTGCGAGCGTTTGTGCGGACCAGGGGAATTTGCTGGAAACGTCCGGGCAACCCATTTTTATAAAAACTAAGTAAAGTACAAAAAACCACTTGTTAAAATCTTATCAATATGATATTATGAACTCATGAATCCAGCTAATATTTATTTTGAGCAAAAGTAAAGAGAGAATGGAAATATTAGTCGTGATTTATATTTTTTTGTCCGAATTGTTAAAAAAAAGACAATGTTTAAGGAAGGAAGGAGCACTTATGAGCAGCAAGATTACTATTATTGGAGCTGGAAGTGTAGGGTCTACCATCGCGTACACCTTATCCAACGATGATATCGCTTCAGAGATCGTCCTGATCGATATTGACAAAGAAAAAGTAGAGGGAGAGGTAATGGATATCGCCCAGGGAACCAGTTTCCGTGACCCGATATCAATTAAGGCTGGCGAATATGCAGATGCAAAAGATTCTGATATCGTCATCATTACTTCTGGAATGGCTCGTAAACCGGGTCAGACAAGAATTGAGCTTACTCAGACAAATGTAAATATTCTGAAGAGTATTACTCCGGAGATCGTAAAAGCAGCACCGGATGCACTTTATATCATCGTGAGCAATCCGGTAGATATCATGACCTATGTATTTACCAAGATTTCAGGACTGCCTGAGAATCAGATCATTGGTTCCGGTACGATTCTGGATTCTGCACGTCTTCGCTGCGGATTATCAGGTCATTTCAAAGTTGCTCAGAAAAACATCCATGCATACGTATTCGGCGAGCATGGCGATACTTCTTTCATTCCTTGGACTGGAGCATACATATCAGGTGTAAGCGTTGACGAATACTATGGTCTGATGCAGAACCTGGGAAAAGATGTGGAAGAGCTTGATAAAGAGCAGATGCTTGACTATGTTCAGAAATCCGGTGGAGTGATCATCGCAAATAAGGGAGCAACATTCTATGCAGTATCTGCAGCAGTCTGCAAATTATGCGGCATCCTTCTGGCTTCCTCAGATTCTATCACTACTGTTACATCCATGATGCATGGCGAGTATGGCATCGAAGATGTCTGTCTTAGCACCCTGACATTGGTTGGACCAAATGGAATCCAGGGAAAAGTGCCGATGAGAATGAACAAAGAAGAGATCGCTAAACTGCAGGCAAGTGCCGATGCTTTGAAAAAAGTTATCGCACAGATCGAACTGTAGGAGTAAGCGTATCAAATAGCAGCTATTATGTTAACTTAACTGATGTGAGCCTCCGGGCACGCATCAGTTAAAAATATGTACCAAACCAGCTAACTTATGGTGTTGGTATTACATAGAAAGGACAACAGACACTATGAAGTACAGTTACTATCCAGGGTGTACCCTGAAGACAAAAGCAAAAGACCTGGACGATTATGCCAGAGCTTCTGCAAGGGCGCTGGGATTTGAACTGGAAGAAATCGAAAACTGGCAGTGCTGTGGTGGAGTATATCCACTGGGTACTGATGAGATCGCAACAAAACTTTCTTCCGTCCGGGCTCTCAATGAAGCAAAAGAAAAAGGCCAGGATCTGGTAACACTCTGTTCTGCCTGTCATCATGTTATCAAACGTGTAAACGATGATATGAAAAATGTGGATGACATCCGCACCAGAGCCAATAATTATATGCAGTTAGAAGAACCCTATGCAGGTGAGACCACAGTACTCCATTTTCTGGAAGTACTCCGTGACCGCATAGGTTTCGACGCGTTAAAGGAGAAAGTAGTCAATCCACTGACAGGAAAGAAAATCGGTGCTTACTATGGCTGCCTGCTTCTTCGCCCGGGAAAAGTTCTTGAGTTTGATAATCCGGAGAATCCGAAGATCATCGAAGATTTTATCAGAGCGATCGGTGCAGAGCCTGTGATCTATCCATATAGAAATGAGTGTTGTGGAGGATATATTTCTCTGAAAGAAAAAGATATGGCGAAAAACATGTGTGACAACATCATGGACAGTGCAGCTGGATTTGGTGCCGAGATGCTGATCACCGCATGTCCATTATGTCTGTATAATCTTAACAAGAGTACCACAGGAAAGCTTCCGGTATACTATTTTACCGAACTGCTTGCGGAAGCTCTTGGAGTAAAAGAGGAGGTGGCAAAGTAGTGAATACTGCTAAAAAACAAGCGGAATTGATCAAAGAAATCAGTGGGGTCAATCCATTAAAATGCATGAAATGTGGAAAATGTTCTGCTACCTGCCCATCCTTTGAACAGATGGATATCAAACCACATCAGTTTGTATCTTATGTTGTGAATGAAGATATAGAATCTCTTGTGAAGTCCAGATCTTTGTGGACATGCCTTTCCTGCTTTGCATGCGTGGAACGTTGTCCAAGAGATGTAAAACCGGGAAAACTGATCGATGCAGCAAGACAGTTGGTTGTTCGTCAGAAGGGACAGGATTATCTTACAGCTGATGAGATTCCTGAACTTCTGGATCCGGAACTGCCGCAGCAGCTTTTAGTCAGTGCATTCAGAAGATACAGGAGGTAAGGGTTGTGCAGAGAATAGGAGTATTTGTCTGTCATTGCGGAAGTAACATCGCCGCTACGGTAGACGTGAAAAAAGTAGTAGAAATGGCCAAATTAGAGCCAGGTGTTGTTCATGCAGAGGACTATCAGTATATGTGTTCCGAAGCTGGACAGGCTAAGATCGCATCAGCGATCAAAGAAAAAGAACTGACAGGAATCGTAGTATGTTCCTGCTCCCCGCGTATGCATGAGACTACCTTTAGAAAAGCAGCAGAGCGTGCGGGACTTAACCCATATATGGTAGAGATCGCGAATATCAGAGAGCACTGTTCCTGGATCCATAAGGATATCGAAGAAGGAACTGTAAAAGCTGTGATCCTTGCAAGAGCAGCAATCGCAAAAGTGAATCTGAATACACCATTAAAACAGGGTGAGAGCCGTGTTACAAAACGTGCACTGGTCATCGGCGGCGGTATCGCAGGTATCCAGACAGCACTTGATATCGCAGATGCAGGATATGAAGTAGATATTGTGGAGAAGACACCAAGTATCGGTGGAAGAATGTCACAGCTTGACAAGACATTTCCAACGCTTGACTGTTCTGCATGTATCCTGACACCTAAGATGGTAGAAGCATCTGCCCATGAGAAGATCAATATTTATACATACAGCGAAGTTGATAAAGTGTCCGGATTCGTTGGAGACTTTACCGTTGATATCCGCAAGAAAGCAAGAAGCGTGGATATGGACAAATGTACAGGCTGTGGTGTATGTCAGGAAAAATGTCCGTCCAAGAAGACTCCAAGCGAGTTCAACCGCGGACTGAACAATAGAAGTGCCATCTACACACCATTTGCTCAGGCTATCCCGAATGTTCCAGTCATCGACCGCGAGAACTGTATCAAGTTCAAAACTGGAAAATGTGGAGTATGTGCAAAGGTTTGTCAGGCTGGTGCCATTGATTATGACCAGAAAGATGAGATCATTTCTGAGAAATATGGCGCTATCGTAGTTGCTACAGGATTTGACACGATCAAACTGGACAACTACGATGAGTATGCGTATAACCAGAGTGCGGATGTCATCACATCACTGGAGCTTGAGCGTGTGATGAATGCAGCAGGACCTACAAAGGGACATCTGGAGCGTCTCTCCGATGGAAAAGCACCGAAGGAAATGGTATTTATCCAGTGTGTAGGAAGTCGTTGTTCCGATGACAGAGGAAAGGGCTACTGCTCGAAGATCTGTTGTATGTACACCGCAAAACATGCGATGCTGATCCGTGACAAATATCCGGATGTGAATGTAACCGTATTTTATATTGATGTTCGTACCCCGGGTAAGAACTTTGATGAATTTTATAGAAGAGCCGTAGAACAGTACGGAGTAAATTATATCAAGGGACAGGTTGGAAAAGTCATTCCTCAGCCAAACGGAAAACTTCTGGTTCGCGGATCCGACCTTCTGGACAATAAGCAGATCCTCAAAGAGGCAGACATGGTCGTACTTGCTACAGCTATCGAGCCTGATAAGGATGTCAGAAAGATCGCTACCATGCTGACCGCAAGTATCGATACGAATAACTTCCTGACAGAGGCCCATGCAAAGCTTCGTCCGGTAGAGTCACCAACAGCAGGTATCTTCCTGTCTGGTGTATGCCAGGGACCAAAAGATATTCCGGAGACAGTAGCTCAGGCAGGAGCCGCAGCTGTAAAAGCGATCGGACTTCTGGCAAAAGATAAGCTTCTGACAAACCCATGTACTGCACAGTCTGATGAACTCCTGTGTAACGGATGTTCCACATGTGCAAATGTATGTCCTTACGGAGCTATCTCTTATGAAGATAAAGAAGTAAATGATCACGGTATCCGCGAGACACGCCGTATCGCAGTGGTAAACAGTGCACTGTGTCAGGGTTGTGGAGCATGTACCGTTGCCTGCCCATCCGGAGCGATGGATCTGCAGGGATTTTCAAATAGACAGATCATAGCGGAGGTAGATGCAATATGTCGATAGAAGCAAAAGAAGAATTCAAACCGAAGATTGTAGCATTCTGCTGTAACTGGTGCAGTTATGCGGGAGCTGACCTGGCTGGAAGCAGCCGTCTGGTATATCCTGCAGACGTTAAGATCATCCGTGTTCCATGTTCCTGCCGTGTCAATCCGATGTTCATCCTCCGTGCTTTTGAAAAAGGCGCAGACGGTGTCATCATGTGTGGATGCCACCCGGGAGACTGCCATTACAGTACAGGTAACTATTACGCAAGAAGACGTATGACACTGCTGTTCTCCATGCTTGATTACATTGGTGTGGAAAATGGACGTACCCGTGTAGAATGGGTATCTGCGGCAGAGGGTGTGAAATTCTCCACAACGATGAATGAGTTTGTGGCTAAGATCCATTCACTGGGCAAGAACGTAAGATTGGAGGATTTGAGATGCAGGAGCTGATAACAAGAGCAAAAGAACTGCTGGCAGACGGATCCGTCGTTCGCGTTCTTGGATGGAAAGCCGGAGATTTGCCATATAATCCGGAACCGTCTTATTTTGAAAATGAGGAAGATCTGAAGGATTTTGTATATAACGGATTCTGCGGAGCTAACTTAAGTAAGTATATGATCGAAGCTTCCAAACTGGAAGGAAAAACACTGGTTTTCTTAAAACCATGTGATACATATAGCTTTAACCAGCTGATCAAAGAGCACAGAGTTGATCGGGAGAAAGCCTATATCGTAGGTGTTGGCTGCAAAGGAAAGCTTGATATCGAAAAGATCAAAGCGCAGGGGATCAAGGGAATCGAGAGCATCCAGGGTGCCAAGATCACTGATGAAGCTGAGACACTGACGATCCAGACGATCTACGGTGAAAAAACCTGCTCTTATGCAAGTGCAATGCTGGAGAGATGCCATGTATGCAAAGGAAAAGAGCATAAGATCTACGACGAGATCATCGGGGAATCAAAAGAAACAAAGGATGCAGATCGTTTTGCAGAAGTAGCGAAGATCGAAGCTATGAGTCCGGAAGAAAAATTTGCATTTTTCCAGAGCGAGCTTAGCAAATGTATCCGCTGCAATGCCTGCAGAAATGTCTGTCCGGCCTGCAGCTGCAGAAAATGTGTCTTCGACAGCAATAAGTTCGACAGCTCACAGAAGGCAAATGTGGATTCATTTGAAGAGAAAATGTTCCATATCATCCGTGCCTTCCATGTAGCAGGAAGATGTACAGACTGTGGAGAATGCAGCAGGGTATGTCCCCAGGGTATTCCGCTTCACCTGTTCAACCGTAAGTTCATCAAAGACATCGATGAATTCTACGGAGAGTATCAGGCTGGAGAAGATACCGAATCAAAAGGACCACTCACAGACTTTACATTTGGAGATGTGGAGCCAGGCATCGTGGGAGAAAGGGGATAAGGTATGTATAAGATAGCGAAAGAAAATCTCTCAGCATTGTATCAGATGATCGCTGAGAATCAGGAATTATATCTTCCGGTCAAAGTGAGCGGACAGGTGAATTTTGCTGCCTGGAGCGAAGAGGCCGAGGTTGCTCTTGATACATTAAAATCAGTAAAATCTCCGAAGGATGCATTTTTTCCTCAGAGTGAAAACCTTTATACGGTTAAGAAAGATGGAAAAAAACTTTCTATCGAACCGGAAGCCTTGAAAGATCAGGATTTTGTAGTATTTGGCATGAAAGCCTGTGATGTACAGGGGGTTGCCGTACTTGATAAAGTATTTTTAGTTGACCCGGTGGATTCTTTTTATGCTTCAAGACGTGACCATGGAACGATCGTTGCTATGGCATGTCATGAGCCGGAAGAAACATGTTTTTGTAAAGTATTTGGTATCGACTGCGCTGATCCGGCTGCTGATGTTGCAACCTGGATGGTGGGCGAAGAGATGTACTGGAAAGCACTGACTGAAAAGGGCGAAGCACTTACAAAGACAGTAGAAAGCCTGCTCACATCTGCAGATCAGGCAGATGAAGATAAGGTGGAAGCTGAGAAGACAGCAATCCGCAGCATCGTAGAGAAACTTCCATATTCTGATCTGTCCCTGGACGGATGGAATGGGGATGCCCTCGAAGAAAAGTTCAATTCTCAGATATGGGAAGATCTGTATAAACCATGTCTGGCATGCGGTACCTGTACTTTTGTATGTCCGACCTGCCAGTGTTACGATATCAAAGATTATGATACAGGTCATGGCATTAAGAGATATCGCTGCTGGGATTCCTGTATGTACTCAGACTTTACCATGATGGCTCACGGCAATAACCGTACAAGCCAGATGCAGAGATTTCGTCAGAGATTCATGCATAAGCTGGTTTACTTCCCGGCAAATAACGAGGGAATGTACTCCTGCGTAGGATGCGGACGCTGCGTGGAAAAATGTCCTGCATCATTAAATATAGTAAAAGTGATCAAATCCTTTCAGAAACAGGGAGGTGACAAATAATGAGCGAATGTACCTGTCATACTAATTACACATTGGATACTCTGATCCCGAAGGTGGGGATCATCACAGATATCCGTCAGGAAACACCGGATGTTAAGACATTTCGTGTCAATGCTCCGGAAGGTGGAAAACTTTTTGAACATATGCCTGGACAGTGCGCCATGGTTTGTGCGCCGGGTATCAGTGAAGGTATGTTTTCCATTACTTCTTCACCGACAAATAAAGAATATCAGGAATTCAGCATCAAAAAATGTGGTATCCTGACAGATTATCTCCACAGCCTCGAAGTAGGTGACGAGATCACTGTCCGCGGACCATATGGTAATAATTTCCCGGTAGATACAGCTTTGAAGGGCAAGAACCTTCTGTTTATCGCCGGAGGTATCGGTCTTGCTCCTCTTCGTTCCGTTATCAATTACGTTCTTGACAACAGAGCAGATTATGGAACAGTTGACATTCTTTACGGTTCCCGTTCCGCAGACGATCTGGTCCAGTTAAAAGAGATCCAGGAAGTGTGGATGAAAACGGAAGGAGTCAATGTATATCTGACCATCGACCGCGAGCAGGAAGGCTGGGACGGCCATGTAGGATTCGTTCCTTCTTACCTGAAAGAAGTGGGATTTTCTACAGATAAGACCGCTCTTTTGTGCGGACCGCCGATCATGATCAAGTTTGTACTGGCTGCACTGGAAGAAATGGGATTTTCAAAAGAACAGGTCTACACCACTCTGGAACTTCGTATGAAGTGCGGCGTAGGAAAATGTGGAAGATGTAATATCGGATCCAAGTACGTATGCAAAGACGGCCCGGTATTCCGCTGTGATGAAATCGACGAATTGCCTAACGAATACTAAGAGAAAACGAAAGGATTGGTATCTAACATGGAAAAAATGGTAAATGTATATTTTTTCGGTAAATGCTACAGCGTGCCTGCAGATCTGACCATTATGACAGCTATGGAATATGCCGGATATACTCTGAAAAGAGGATGCGGCTGCCGTCACGGTTTTTGTGGAGCATGTGCTACGATCTATAGAATAAAAGGAAAAAATGAATTGAAAACTTGTCTTGCCTGTCAGACACAGGTAGAAGAGGGTATGTATGTTGCAAGTATCCCATTCTTCCCGACAGATAAGAGAACATATGATATCAACGATATCAAACCAACCCAGCAGATCATGATGGAATTGTATCCTGAGATCTACAGCTGTATCGGATGTAATGCCTGTACAAAAGCCTGTACACAGGATCTGAATGTTATGCAGTACATCGCATATGCTCAGAGAGGTGAATTCGAGAAATGTGCAGAAGAATCCTTTGACTGTGTAGGCTGCGGATGCTGTTCCGTAAGATGTCCGGCAGGAATCTCCCATCCGATGGTAGGACTTCTGGCAAGACGTCTGACTGGAAAATACATCGCACCGGAGACAAAACATCTGGAAGCACGTGTAGAAGAGATCAGAAAAGGTGCATACGACGAGCTGATCGAGCAGATCATGCAGAAACCGATCACAGATATGCAGGAACTTTACAATACCAGAGAGATCGAGAAATAAGGAGGGACAATTATGGTTACACCAGAAATGCTTGAATCAATTAAGAAGGTGGAAGCTACCAGAGCAGAACGTATGGCACACGAGCCAAGACGTATGAGTGCTGATGAAAAAGATGCCCTTCTGAAAGCTTATCATCCGGATTATAGAGAAGACGGATTCGTTGAGATCCAGATCGGACCAAATAAAGGACAGAAAGTCCCGACAGAACTTGGCCATCTTCTTCATTCCAACAGCCGTATGCTGCATGAGTCTGTAGACCTTAACAAGGTTGATTATGATGTGGACGTACTGGTCATCGGCGGCGGCGGAGCAGGAGCTTCCGCAGCAATCGAGGCAAATGAAGCCGGTGCAGATGTTATGATCGTTACAAAACTCCGTATCGGAGATGCCAACACTATGATGGCAGAGGGTGGAATCCAGGCAGCAGACAAAGAAAATGATTCCCCTGTTCAGCATTATCTTGATGCTTTCGGAGGCGGACATTTTGCAGCAAGACCAGAACTTCTGAAGAAACTGGTCATGGAAGCACCGGATGCGATCCAGTGGCTGAATGATCTGGGCGTTATGTTTGACAAAGATGCTGAGGGAAATATGGTCACGACCCACGGCGGCGGAACATCCAGAAAGAGAATGCATGCCTGCAAGGATTACTCTGGAGCAGAGATCATGCGTACTCTTCGTGATGAAGTATTGAACCGTAAGATCCCGGTAGTAGAATTTACTTCTGCAGTGGAACTTATCAAAGATGAAAATGGTCATGTGGCAGGTGCTGTCCTTCTTAACATGGAGACAGAAGACTTCATGGTAGCAAGAGCAAAAACTGTTATCATCGCAACAGGAGGAGCAGGACGTCTTCATTACCAGAACTTCCCGACCTCTAACCATTATGGAGCAACAGCAGATGGACTGGTTCTGGGATATCGTGCAGGAGCACCTCTTTTATATCAGGATACGATCCAGTATCATCCTACAGGTGTTGCATACCCGGCTCAGATCTTCGGTGCACTGGTTACAGAGAAGGTTCGTTCTCTTGGAGCTATGCTGGTCAATGCAGAAGGCGAAGCTTTCATGCATCCGCTGGAGACCCGTGATGTATCTGCAGCTTCTATCATCCGTGAATGTTCTGACAGGGGAAAAGGTGTGACAACTCCTCTCGGAAGCGGTGTATGGCTGGATACTCCTATGATCGAGATGATCGGCGGAGAAGGTACTATCGAAAAACGTATCCCGGCTATGCTTCGTATGTACATGAACTATGATATCGATATGAGAAAACAGCCAATCCTTATTTATCCGACACTTCATTATCAGAATGGTGGACTGGAGATCGGCGGAGATGGATTTACAAAGACGATCGACAATCTTCTGGTAGCAGGAGAAGCAGTCGGAGGAATCCACGGAAGAAACCGTCTGATGGGTAACTCTCTGCTGGATATCATCGTATTTGGCCGTGATGCAGGTAAGGCTGCAGCAGAAAAAGCAAAAGAAATCAATATCGGAACATTAACTCTGGAGCATGTGAAAAAATATGCCGAAGAACTGGAAAACGCAGGTATCGAATCAGATGATGTATCTCCATTACTGCTTCCAAAATATGCCCGCCATGAAAGATAAAGAGGTGTAACTATGCGTGAAATAGAAGTAAGCCAGATTACAGATGTAGTTGAAAGACTTTGTATCGCAGCCAATGAGCATCTTCCGGAAGATGTAAAGTGTGCGATCAGAAACTGCCGTGCATGCGAAGACGGTGATATTGCCAAGGGTGTCCTTGACAATATCATCGAAAACTTCGAGATTGCAGACAAAGAGTGCGTGCCGATCTGTCAGGATACCGGTATGGCATGTGTATTCCTTGAGATCGGACAGGATGTACATATGGTAGGCGGAAGCCTTGCCGATGCAGTCAATGAAGGTGTCCGCAGAGGATACGACAAAGGATATCTTAGGAAATCCGTTGTAAAAGATCCTGTTCGCCGCGGCAATACCGGTGACAATACACCAGCGATGATCTATACAGAGATCGTTCCAGGCGAAAATATCAAGATCACTATCGGACCAAAGGGCTTCGGAAGTGAGAATATGTCTGCGATCCGTATGTTCAAACCATCCGCAGGACTTCAGGGGATCAAAGATTTTATCATCGAGACTGTTGAGACAGCAGGACCGAATCCATGCCCGCCTATGGTAGTAGGTGTGGGAATCGGCGGAACATTTGACAAAGCTGCCCTTCTTGCAAAGAAAGCTTTGATGAGACCGCTGGATTCTTCCAATGAAGATCCATACTATGCAGATCTTGAAAAAGAAATGCTTGAGAAGATCAATGAGCTGGGTATCGGACCGCAGGGATTTGGCGGAAAGACTACAGCGATCGGACTGAATATCGAGACACTGCCTACTCATATTGCAGGTATGCCTTGTGCGATCAATATCAACTGCCATGTAACCCGTCATAAAACGGAGGTGATATAAATGGAAAAACATATTACACTGCCACTTACTGAGGAACTGGCAAAAACACTTCACGCTGGAGACAGCGTATACCTGACAGGAACAATCTATACTTCCCGTGATGCCGGACATAAGAGGATGTGCGAGGCACTGGCGAAAGGTGAGGAGATTCCATTTGACCCGACAGACGCTACGATCTACTATGTAGGTCCTACTCCTGCAAAACCAGGACAGGTCATCGGTTCCGCAGGCCCAACGACCAGCGGACGTATGGATGCTTATGCACCAACGATGATGTCTGTAGGTGCAAGAGGAATGATCGGAAAGGGAGCCCGTCTTCCTGAAGTCGTAGACGCTATGAAAAAATACAGTGGAGTTTACTTCGGAGCTATCGGCGGAGCAGGTGCTCTTCTTGCAAAATGTATCAAGAGTGCAGAACTGATCGCATATGAAGACCTGGGTGCTGAGGCACTTAGAAAACTTTATGTGGAGGATATGCCTCTCGTTGTCATCATCGACAGTGAAGGAAATAACCTTTACGAAGAAGGCCGCGCTGCTTACTTAAAGCAGAAATAAGGCATCTGTACAGCTCACACCAAGTACACCGGGGTGTGCTTGAAAACAAAATAGGTTAACAGGAAGGAAACACTATGACTGATTTACTGGAAGCGTTAATGATACTTTGCTTCGGACTTTCATGGCCGATTTCAATCAGGAAATCATGGATCTCCAAAACAGCAAAGGGGAAAAGTTTGTTTTTTGAGTTTTTTATTTGGATCGGCTATGTATTTGGTATCGCAAGAAAGCTTATGCTTTGGAGTGATGCAAATGCAGCGGGGACTCAGCTCGAATGGTTGTTTTATTTGGGAGGGTTCTTCTATGTATTAAATATCGTGGAGATATCTATCGATATGGCTTTGTATTTTAGAAATGTTAAGTTGGATAAGGCTCGGGATGCTGAGGCTTAATGAGTGAGATGGGACAGCCGCTTTTTTTTGAGGTGGCTGTCCTTTTTTTATATGAGGAAGCCATCCATCACCATCCTTCTGCCGATGTCCAGTGCGCCAATCGGCTTCGATGAGAGGAGGGCGCTGGATGCCTGGCGCTGGATGTCTGTTGGATGTCTGCTGGATAGCTGATGGATGTCTGCTGATGTAACTACGTATGTTCAATCATACAAGCTTCGTGCGGGGCATATGCATATACCCGACCAATTTTCACCCCGTTTTCAAGGATTATTCCAGAAAAAGCAACGTCGTTGGGACATATGTATGCCATGCTCTACCTCTGCCCCGTCACATTCCAATCTGCGAGGCAGAGAAGCTAAATAGTCTTGGATATGCCCCAGATAGCCTTGGATTCATCGGATTCATCGTGTTTGGCTGGGCAAAACGGAATATATTTTTCCTCTTTTGTGTATATGCCACGTCAGATTAGAATTAGTGGCGAAGGCATTAGTGGCGAAGGCATCACCATTTTCTTCGGTGACATCAATTTTCTTTCTTCCATGTGTCTCACAAAGCGTGTTGCTGAACAACGCATGAACAGTTACATAGCTTTGTATTTCCCCACAGTGTAGTATGTTGTTAAATTGACCTAAATATAAAAATAATATATACTTAACATACTAAGAGATTAACGTAAAATCTATTGTCTGTTACTGCACTTGAAGATATATTTAAATTGTAAAAAAGGAGAATGATTAAAATGGAAAGTAATAAAGAGTTACATATTTCTACTATAAATGATTCTATTTATGTTGCTAAATCTAATGGTACTCAGGTGAATTATTTTCTTTTTCCTGAATACGAAATACATTATAACCGGATCGCTCCACACACTATACAAGAATGGCATTTTCATCAATACATTGAAGAAACTTTAATAATAGTATCTGGCAAGTTAAACTGTAAATGGATAAAAAGTGATAAGCAAATTGAAGAAATGACCGTTCAGAAAAATGATGTGATACGGGTAGGAAATTCTATACATACTTTTGAAAATAATACCGACGAAGACACTGAATTTATTGTATTTCGGTTTGTACCCGACGGACATGATAAAAAGCAATTAATAAAAAACGATAAACACATAGTCGATCTTAATAACCTGAATTTTCCATTAGATAAACAATAAGCCAAAACGAAAAACCGGTGAACTGTGAGGTGTCTCAAAAGTTCACCGGTTTTTTCTGCAAGGGCAACTGTTTTAGCCTTTGGAGCTGTTTCTCGTATAGCCTAACAAGCTGATAAAAAAAGATGCAGCAAAAAGTGTTATAGCTGCCGCGATTGCAATTATCAACAGGGTATTGATCGAAGAGGGCAAAGCGGAAAGTCCGGCTCCGTCTTCGAAGTAATTGATGATATAGACGATGGGGATAGCGGCAAATATTCCAACGGTCTGTGCGGCGCGGAAGCTCAGCCAGTATGTTAACGGAAGGAAAATCTCAGCCCATAAAAAGGGAATGACTACAGCACCTGCCATGGATAGGATCCAGATGATGCCGTTGAAGCTTGAGGTGATCACACTTGAGACGGCATTGAACAGGATACTTCCTGCAAGGCTGAAGCCCACTGTATAAAGTACGGATATATATTTTCCGGCAACAACATGAAAGGGGTTGACGGGCAGGGCGAGCTGGTAGTTTTTCCATCCGGCTTTTTCATCGCTGTCAAAGCTCATGATATTTAGCAGGCCGATCGAATAGGAAAGCATGACAGAGGCATAGAGTCCTCCAAATGTCCCTAATTTTATCAAAACGAAGGCGATGACAGCGGCAGCGATTATCATCAATCTTTTATCAATGCTTCGTATGAAAAGCTGTACGTCTTTATAAATTAATCCTCGCATAATGATTCTCCTTTGATATAGAACAGCATGATATCTTCTAATGTCGCCGTGTCCACAATGGCATTTTGATATTTCTTCCGTGCATTTTCTTTGTCTTTGACCAGACATTCTATGCTGACATTTGTTTTTCGGGTAACGATATAGTCGTCGGGAGATATTTCGGAAAAGTCCTCATCCCGGCATCTGAGAATGCCATAATTGTAGATCAAATCATCTTTTTGTTCTTCGAAGATGATTTTACCCTGATGGATCAGGACAACATAGTCCGCAATTTTTTGTATGTCTGATGTTATGTGTGAGGAAAAGAAAATGGAGCATTCTTCATCCTGGATAAAGTCTAAAAACATATCAAGAATCTCATCGCGAACAACAGGATCAAGGCCGGATGTTGCTTCGTCCATGATCAAGAGTTTTGCCTTATGTACCATGGCGCAGATAATTGACAATTTCATTTTCATGCCTTTGGAAAAGGTGCCGATCTGCTTATCTGTTGGTATCTTGAACTTGTCCAGATAGTCCATATAGAGACTTTGGTCCCAGGAGGAATAAATCCTGGACAACATCTTTCCGACTACCTTTGCAGTAAAACATTCATGAAAATTACATTCATCCAGGACCAGACCGATATCTTTTTTAAAGGAATTACGAGTGTTTTCCTCACCGAAAATATAGACTTTTCCGGCATCACGCTTCAGTTCATTCAAGATCAGCTTGATAGTTGTACTTTTTCCGGCTCCATTTTCTCCGATGAACCCAACGATCCTGCCCTTCGGCACGTGAAAGGATACATTATCTAAAGCAAATTCTGCAAAAGACTTGCATAACCCTTGTACTAATACATTATCTTCTTCCATTTGGAAACCTCTTTTCTATTCTTCGTAGAACAACTTTAGGATACTGACCATTTGCTCATATTTTATACCATTGGAGCGTCCGATCCGGGCGGCCTTCTGGAGCAATTCTTCAGCAATTCTTAACTGCTCCTCTTGTATAAATGCCTTGTTTTGGGCAGCAACAAAACTTCCTTTGCCTGACACAGTCTCAATAAATCCGTCTCTAGTCAGATCCTCATATGCCCGCTGTACTGTGATCACACTCAGATGCAAATCCTTTGCCAATGCCCGCATAGATGGCAATGCCTCACCGGATGTGAGCGTCCCGTTCATGATAAGACTTTTTATTTGGAAATATATCTGCTCGTAAATAGGTCTTTCGCTGCTATTGCTTATTAATATTTGCATTTCACCACCGTACTTTCCGTATATACTGTACTTAAACGATAAGTACAGTATAATGCAAGCATAGTATATTGTCAACAAAATTGATTTTTTGCACATTCACTATTACTGTTCGCTCACACTATCAGTAATTCACTCTCATCGTGCTCGGCTGGGCAAAACGGAATATATTTTTGCTTTTTTGTGTATACGCCCCGCCGGATCAACCTTAGTGTCGTATCCCGCAAAGCGCATTGCTGAACAATGCGTGAATGGCAGACATTCACTTTTTTGATTTGCAGGAAAGCATCCAAAATGGAGTTTGAATTATAAAAAAATATGCTATACTGATAGTTAGTTGAAAATTTAATACGCATAATATTTTGAATGAGGTGACAACATGAAGAAGTTTTCTTGCAGTACCACGGCTCCCGTTGTGAGTACAAAGTACGGGTTGCTGCGGGGATATCAGTATGGGGATATGTTTTATTTTAAGGGGATTAAGTATGCGGACAGTAAGCGATTTGAGATGCCTGTGGAGGTGCAGCCTTGGGAAGGAATCCGGGAGGCGCAGGTTTATGGGTATTGCAGCAGCGTGCTGAGCCCGTATGTGATGGATAAGAACATTATCGTTCCCCACCGGTATTGGCTGGACAGTGAGGACTGCCAGTATCTGAATATCTGGAGTACAGAGTTGTCCAAAGAGGCGAAAAAACCGGTCATGGTGTGGATCCATGGCGGTGGCTATGAAAATGGTTCCTCCATAGAGCATGTGGATTATGAGGGAGAAAATCTGGCACGAAATGGTGATGTGGTGGTGGTGTCGATCAATCACCGTTTGAATATCATTGGCTATCTGGATCTTTCTTCCTTCGACGACGGGAAATATCATAACAGTGGAAATGTGGGAAATGCAGATATTGTGGCTTCCCTAAAGTGGATAAAAGAAAATATTGCGGCGTTTGGCGGGGATCCGGATAACGTTACGATATTTGGACAGTCCGGCGGCGGTGGAAAAGTGGCGAATCTGCTGCAGACCCCGGCGGCGGCAGGTTTGTTCCATAAGGCGATCATCGAGAGCGGAGCCTGGGGCGAGAAGAATCCTAAGATCATGGATGGACATGCGGTTGCGGTGGCCATCTTAGAGTATCTGGGTATGAAGGAAGAGGATTATCTGAAACTGACCGAGATTTCTTACCGCGAGCTGGCAGATGCCTATAATGCTGTGAAAGAAAAATTGGAGAAAGACGGAGTGGATCTTTTCTGGCAGCCAACGCCTAATGACTGGTACCTTGGCAAGATGGAGGATGTGGGGATCTGTGAGCATGCAAAGCATATTCCTTTGATGATGGGATCCGTATTTGGAGAATTCATGTCCCAGTACGAACCTGAACCGGAAAAACTTAGTGAAGATAAGCAAAGGGCGATCGTAGAGAAAGTTTTTGGAGAACATACGGATGAAGTAATTGAGGCATTCAGGGAAGCTTATCCGGAAAAACCGATCTGCTATGCAGTGACGGTGGACAGCATCTTCAGGATACCGACAATGAGATATGTGGAGGAATGGGCAAGACAGAGCGAATCACCTGTTTATAACTGGATGCTGACCTATTGTTTTGATTACATGGGAACCTATCCGGCATGGCACTGCTCAGAGATACCATTTGTTATGCATAATATTGATCTGGTCGAAGTGTATGGATGTGAGGAATGTGGAAAACTGCAGGAAGAAATCAATGGTGCGTGGGTAAGCTTTGCAAAAACAGGAGATCCAAATCATGAGAAACTCCCGGAGTGGCCGGCATTCGATCCGCAGACAGGCGCAGTGATGATATTTGACAGAGATACACAGGTGAGAAAACATCACGATCAGAAATTGATGAACTTGCTGGAACAATACGGAACTACCTATATACCGGATGTATTTTCAGAAGATGAGGACGAAAATGCGGTGGCACATCCGTATTAGAGAGTAGATAGATTGCAAAAAACACGTATTTTTTAACATTATCACGATAAAGTGCTTGATATCAATTCCATTTTTATATAGAATAAATGACAGAAACTGAATGAGTGGAGGAGAGAATCATGCAAAAGAAGAAATTTAGTATCACCCTGGCCATTTTTATTGGTCTTGTTTTGGGTGTCATCATCGGAGTGTTCATGCCGGGAAGAATGGATTGGCTGTATACGCCGCTGTCCGTTATCACAAGCATTTACATGAGCGCTCTGCGTCTGATGATTTACCCACTGGTATTCTGCAGCCTTGTTATGGGTATCGTGGGTATCGGAAATATCGCATCTACTGGTAAAGTAGGCGGCGCAGCACTTCTGTGGTATGTGGGAACTACAGCTGTAGCCAGTGCACTGGGTCTGGTTTTACCGGGCATCCTGGGTCTGGGAAAAGGAACAGCTATCAAGATGGTAGAAGCAGAGGTGGAGGCAACTCAGTTTTCCAGCCTTTTGGATACCGTTAAGACACTGATCCCGTCCAATCCATTTGCCAGCTTTACAGAAGGAAATATGCTTCAGGTTCTGGTATTTGCCATTATCATAGGACTTACCTGCCTTGCAGTAAAAGAAAAAGCAAAACCGGTGGTTGATGTCTGTTCATCGATCAATGACATTTCCATCTATATCGTTGGAAAAGTTATGCTGTTTACACCACTTGGAGTAGGATGCAGTATCGCAACTGTAGTATATGACAACGGTATCGATACGATGATCGATCTGGGTGCAGTTTTATTGACCCTTTACATCACGATGTTCGTATATGCTTTTATCGTATATGGTGGAATGGTAAAATGGATCGCCAAGATGCCGGCACTCAAGTTCTTCAAAGGAGTTATGCCTGCAGCGATGAATGCATTTGGAACATGTTCTTCATCAGCAACCATCCCGCTGTCCATGAAATGTGCAGATGAAAATCTGGAGATCCCAAGTGAAGTTACAAGTCTGACACTTCCTCTGGGTGCAACGATCAACATGGATGCAGTATCGATCCTGATGAGTTTTATGATCACATTCTTTGGAAATGCCTGTGGTGTTTCGATTCCGACAACGCTGATGATCGTAGTATTATTTTCAAATGTACTTCTTTCTATCGGTACACCGGGAGTTCCAGGAGGAGCGATCGCTTCTTTTGCAGCACTGGCAACGATCGCAGGACTTCCGGCAGGAGTTCTTGGAGTTTATATCAGTATCAATACTCTTTGTGACATGGGTGCAACCTGTGTCAACGTACTGGGAGACCTGGCATGTTCGACGGTCATCGGAAAAACTTTGAAACTCAAAAAAGCACAGTAAAATTTCATATATGGATTCGTATATGAAAGATAATAGGTTTACATAACAAAATAACAGCCATATTGATCGCGGAAAGATAACGATCAATATGGCTGTTATTTTGTTTCACGTTTCCGATAATCGGTAGGTGATATATGATAGTAAGATTTGAATGCGGTGGAGAATTGAAACGGACTGGCATATCCCACGGCTGAAGCGATCATGGAGATTGGATGATTAGTCAGTGCAAGGAGCATACCTGCCTGAGACATGCGGATAGCCCGCAGGTATTCGCTGGGGGTCTGACCGTATTCTTTTTTAAACAGCGTACTCAGATAATTAGGATGGACATGGAGTGAATCAGCCACATCCTGTATCTGGATATGTTCACTGTAAGCGGCATCCATAAATGCCTTGGCTTCCTGAGCAGGGTTATATCCCGGTATCATGATAGCGTTGGAATCTATCTGCGTATCCAGCAGATGGGCAAAAAGATGAAGCATCCGGCTGTTGGCCTCCAGTGAGCAGGGCAGATTGGAGATCGTAGTAAACTGCTCGCCGGAAAACATTTCTTTGCTGTAAGCCTCCAGATCACATAATCGCTTGTCACTCACGGACATAATGGAGAGCAGCATTTTTTCTACTTCACTCATGGAGATGGCAAGATCGACCACTGTATTTTCACCGAACATCAACTCGATCAATGGGCTCCGGCTGTCGGCATAGAATCCGATCCAACAGTATTTCCAAGGATCATCCAGAGAAGCATGATACATTCCGGCAGTACCGGCAGGTATGAAAAATGCCTGTCCTGCATGGATCTTCATCACTTGATTATTTATTTCCAAAGAGCCGCTGCCTTTCAAAACAAAATGGATCAGATGGTAAGGCCGCATATGAAATCCCCAGCTGTATCCCCGTGCACACTCCTGAATACCACAGTGATTCAGGTGCAGTGAGAACCAATCCATCTTGGACCTGTCTAAAAATATATCTCTGTTTCCAACCACTGTAATCTCTCCCTTCTGCTGCTTTACAAATATTCTAGCACATGAGAAAAGTAATTTCGATAGCAGAAATGGAATGTGTTAGATTTCCATAGGAAATAGTTAGATATAGATATGTCTATTTTAGAGGATTCTTGATATCTTGAAAGAGGATCAGACTCCCACCAATGGTTGGTGGTGAATACATGGCAAATATGCCAGGGCGTACTTGGACTTGGTATGATCAAATAGATAGCTGAGAGAGGGATGTGAAAATGGCAGTAATAGAAGTTATGGATCTAAAAAAAGAATATCGGATCGCAAAAAAGCAGGACGGGATCAGCGGCACGATCAAGCATCTGATACATCCGGTATATGGGAAAAAAGAAGCAGTAAAGGGCATTTCCTTCGCGATTCAGGAAGGGGAAAGCGTGGCATTTTTGGGGGCAAATGGAGCCGGAAAATCCACGACGATCAAGATGCTCACCGGAATTATGAAACCAAGCGACGGGAAGATAGCTGTCATGGGAAGAGATCCCTTTGAAAAACGAATGGAAAATGCAAAAGATATCGGCGTTGTATTCGGGCAAAAGACTCAGCTGTGGTGGGATATCCCGGTGATCGAGACCTTTTGTCTGCTGAAAAGTATCTATGAGATACCGGAAGAAAAATACGAGAAGAATATGAGGGAATTTGGTGAGATATTGGAACTGGATGGATTCTTACATCAGCCGGCTAGAAAATTATCTTTGGGCCAGAGAGTGAGAGCAGATCTGGCGGCATCACTGCTTCACGAGCCACCGGTTCTTTTTCTTGACGAGCCGACCATAGGACTGGATGTGGCAGTCAAACAAAAAATCTATACGTTTTTGAGAAAAATAAATAAAGAGAAAAAGACTACGATCCTCTTGACCAGTCATGATCTGAATGATTTGGAGTCCCTTTGCCAACGGCTGATCATACTGGAAAATGGAGAAATCCTATTTGACGATCAGATGGATAAGATATTTGAACAGTATGAAGAGGGGACCACTCTGGAGCAGATCGTGATCGGATTATTTGATCGGAGGCGGATGGGATGAAAAAATGTCTGGCTTGTATAAGGTGCGGGTTCATGGACGGCTGTGCCTACCGCAGCTATTTTATTACGGGGCTGTTGGCAAATTTTATTCAGGTGGCAGTCCTTTATTATGTATGGCGGGCGATATTTGCATATCAGGAAGTTATTAATGGATTTACGTGGGAAGTCATGCAGCAGTATGTGTTTGTGGCATTTTTATGTAACAGTGTATTTACCATGGGATTTGAGATGAATACGGCGAAACGGATCATCAAGGGGGATATTATCCTTGATCTGATCAAGCCCATCGGCTATCGCAAAATGCTGTTTTTCCGGATGCTTGGGACAGCGGGTATGGAGTTTGGTGCAGGAGTTGTATTGGTGGGTGGTATTTATCTGGTGGTAAATGGGGTGGAGCATCTGAATCTTCTTCGCAGTGTATTATTTTTTGTATCGCTGCTACTGGGGATGGGGATCAAATTCTGCATCCAGTATATATTTTCTTTATTATGTTTTTTTACGGATAATGCATATGGCGTGACGAAAGCAAGGGAGGTTCTTACTAACTTTTTTTCCGGAGCGTTGATACCGTTGGCGATGTTTCCGGGGATTTTGCGGGATATCGTGGGGTATCTGCCTTTTCAGGGGATCATCTATACGCCCTGCTGTATCTTTATCGGAAATTTTTCGATGAGGGAAAGTCTGATGGGGATAGGGATGCAGGTGTTGTGGATCCTTGTGCTGGGAGTGCTGGGGACTTTGTTTGGGAAGAAGGCCTTTGGCGTGATATCTATGTATGGAGGGTGAGATGCTGAGTACCAATAGGTGGAAGGAGAAATACAATGAAGAAATGGAAACGATATTTGAAATTGTATGTGCAGTTTCAGATTCAAAATATCCGGTCACTGGCGCAGTATCGGACGGATTTTCTTATGATGATATTTTTTACAGTATTTTCGCAGGTATGTAATCTGGGGGTGCTGGGGATCATCTACAGCAACATTCCGCAGGTGGGCGGTTGGTCCTTATGGGAGATTCTGCTTTTATATGGATTTTTGCTGTTCTCGGAAGGGTGTATCAATTTTTTCTTTCAGGGTGCGTGGAAGATATCGGAGATGATCAATCTGTCGGACCTGGATCGCTTTCTGGTCCGTCCGGTTCCGGTGGGGCTTCAGCTTCTGACAGCAAGAATCGACTTTGACGGACTGAACAAAATGGTGATCGCGGCAGCCGTTCTGGGATTGGGGATCAGCCAGTGCAACATTGCATGGAATCTTCCTAAAGTACTGATGTTTGTAGGCTTCTTGGTTGAGGCTTGTGTGGTGCGGGTGTGCATGATCTGGATCGCGAGCTGTATGTCATTTTGGATGGAGGGCGGAAAGAATAGTCTGAACTTCTTTACCATATCTATAGGAGAGATGGCTAAATACCCGATGATCATCTATCCGCCGCTTCTTCAGGGGATATTTGGCTACCTGATACCTTATGCGTTTGTGAGTTATTATCCGGTGGGATATCTGCTGGGAAAGGCACACATGGGGACGGGGGTAGTGTGTCAGCCGATCGTGTGCGTGGTGATCTTGGTGATGTCGGTATTTGTTCTTAAAAGAGGATTGGAAAGATATGAGAGTTCCAGCCAGTAGAAAGGTAAAAGAAAAAATCGGTTGATCCATCAGCCGATTTTTTCTTGTAGTTCATTCAATAACAATTGTGCTACAGGGGTAAATACCTGATATTTTTTCCAGATAATGTGCAAGGGTGAAAAAAGTTCCGGTTCCAAGGGAATGAAGCGCAGATCACAGTCGGAAGTAGTTATACTCCCGCCACCTGAAAGCTGACCCGAATAAAGAATATAAGCAGTACAATAAGAAGAACGGGTTCTACAAATTTAGCTCCTTTGCTGGTAAAGCAGTGGCTTCCCAGATAGTTTCCAAGCATATTACAGCACCCAGCCGCCAGTCCAAGAGGTATCAAGATAGCTCCATGCATCAGATATACCGTTAGCGCTGCAACATTTGTGGTAAGATTAATTGCCTTGGTGGTGCCGGCGGAGTCCTCTAGGGAGAGGTGACAAACGCCTGTAAATAAAAGCATCAGAAAAGTGCCTGTGCCAGGACCATAGATCCCGTCATAGATCCCGATGCCAAAAGAAATCAGGCTACAGAGGATAATTGTCTTACGAAGTGGATACTCCTGGGCAGAAACTTTTGTCAGAGCCTTACTGCGTAATACATAAAATGCAATAAAAGGAAGAAGCACGAGCATCATGATCTGTAAGACTCTTTCATTCATAAAAAGATTTAATCTGGCACCGCACCAGGATCCTGCAAATGCAGTCAGGATACCTGG
Organism: Clostridia bacterium; assembly: GCA_009929525.1. Taxonomy (GTDB): domain Bacteria; phylum Bacillota; class Clostridia; order Lachnospirales; family Lachnospiraceae; genus Oliverpabstia. The sequence goes on from SAAH01000010.1 coordinate 39,147, forward strand.
AAGGCAGATTTTCCATTTCATAAATCCCTTTTTCCAGTAATGGACGGTGGCAATAGCCGTTCCCATGGAAGAACTCAGTTTATTGGTGGCAATAGCAGCGTGAGTAGGCAGCCCTGCGAACATATATGCAGGCAGTGAGATGAGTCCGCCGCCTCCGGCCAGTGCATCTACAAAGCCTGCAAGAAATACAAGCGGGCATACGATCATAAAAGTGGTCATGGTGAATAGTTCCTTTCTGTTCTTGTTGTTCATAAAAACAAGAATACCATAAAAACATTTTTCTCTCAATAGAGTAAAATTACATACAGAACCATGTGACTTTATTCGTTAAAAGTGTTATTCTATTCTTAGTTTTACATCTTGATTTCAAGAATGATGACAAAGGAGAAAGATTAACATGAAATACGATTTTACATCTATTATGGATCGAAAAGGCATGGATGCAACGGCGGTTGACCTGCCCACAATACCAGGTATGGCTCCAGAGCCGCCGCTGGATGGTTTTTCCCAGATTCCAATGTGGGTTGCCGATATGAATTTTCCAACATGTCCTACCATTCCGGCAGCGATCATAGAACGTGCCAAACATCCCGCTTACGGGTATTTTGAGCCGAGAGAAGAATATTTTCAATCGATCATAGACTGGCAGACCAGCCGTAATCATTTCAAAGATCTCACTGCTGATATGATCGGCTATGAAAATGGTGTGTTAGGTGGTGCCGTTGCAGCACTGAATGCCTTCACCAGTCCAGGGGAAAATATATTAGTCCACAGTCCTACCTATATCGGATTCACACATGCTGTGGAAGATTGTGGACGGAAATTAGTCCACAGCCCATTGGTGCAGGACGAAAATAACGTATGGCGCATGGATTACGAAGATATGGACGCAAAAATCAAGGCCAACAAAATCCATGTTGCAATATTTTGTAATCCGCATAATCCTGTTGGGCGTGTTTGGGAAAAGGAAGAGATCAAGAAAGCTCTGGAAGTATACAAGGCAAATCAATGTATTGTCATATCTGATGAGATTTGGTCGGATATTATTTTGTATAACAATACACATATTCCAACACTCATGGCGACTGACGATGCGAAGGATTTTGTTATTGGACTTTACGCACCTTCCAAAACATTTAACCTTGCCGGATTGATTGGTTCGTACCATATTGTTTACAACAAATATCTACGTGAGCGCATGGAATCTGCCGGATCCAGAACGCATTATAATTCTATGAATGTTCTCAGCATGCACGCACTCATTGGTGCATACAAACAAGAAGGCCATGAATGGACAGATGAACTTTGTCAGACAATTGGAGGGAATATTGATTACGCATGCAGTTATATTTCTGAGCATTTCAAAGGGATCCACTTCAGCAAACCGCAGGCGACTTATATGCTGTTTTTAGACTGTGAAGAATGGTGCCGAAGTACTGGCAATACACTGGATGATTTACTGAAAGCCGGTTGGGATGTTGGTATCGACTGGCAGGATGGACGCCCATTTCATGGAGCATATGCGATCCGGGTCAACTTTGCATTGCCGCTTAGTCTAGTGAAGGAAGCTATGGATCGTCTGGATAAATATGTATTTAACAAGAAATTAATTTAATAGAAATGATCAACCTAAAATAATCCGGTCTATAAAAAGACTGGATTATTTTAGGTTGATCATTTCTATTAAATTAGTGGGGTCTATATGTATCTTTCTTAACGATTTCGTATATATTCCCATTCGCTTTATTTTCGAAATATTTTTTCAAATAAATATTTGAATCCCATTTTGACTGAGGATAACAACCATATCTTTTTTTGACGTCTAACATACGTTCCTCGATATCCAGAACACCTTCACTTCCTGCGAGAGCATCACATAATTGAATTAACCTGTCATAGTCTGTCATTTGAACATTCTTTAAAGAACGATTAATTAACGCTGTTTCAGCTTCTGAGGTGTCAAACTTTCCAATATATTCGTCAGTAGATTGATTATGAAAAGAATGCGTCAAACATATCTGCGCAACTTCATCATATCCAAGAGATTCCATATAAGAATAACCGTCTGAAACATGTCCTAGATGTCTCGTACCGAACTTCCTTCCGATATCATGAAGCAAGCCCAATATGTATGCTTTATTTTCATCCATATTTTCACATCGTGCAGCTATTGATTTTGCACAATGTGCCGTTACTCTGCTATGATTTCCCCATGGTCCTGGATTACATTGTAATGCTTCATTTAACAAATCTTCGGCAATTTCTAGTGTTGGCAACATGACGTTTCCCCTCCTGCAAATAGAATTGTTAGTCTTATTCCTAACTTTTTATCCCACTTTGTAATTCTATAGTATATCTTTCTTCAGTAACACTTGAGCTTGAGTATAAACAACATTCATTTTCGCTAATCCATTCAATATTCCAGTAAACTGTTTCCGCAAATCCACTTTTTGAATAACGAAATATGACTTTGCTTCCTTCAAAAACTGTAGGTCTGCTTACCCAATCCTGACGAATTAAGAGCGTATGTGTTTTATTTGGAGACACAGATTTGATGTCAAATGAAGTATCATACTGCAATTTCGTTATGAGCCAATGAGCAATAAAAAATAATATAATAAAAGCGATGAGTGCTAGAAGGCACCCTCGTTTTAATCGTTGTTCTCGAGTCATGTACTTGTGTCTCCTTACGTTTTTTATGGTCGGCCATCTGTTCGCCACACCGAAATCTATCAATGGATATATTATAAAACTGGGTGACAGATGTTGCTTTATCCTTCACGTAAAACTTTCTTCATAGCTTTCCCTTTTGCCAACTCATCTATTAACTTATCCAGATATCTGATTTTTCTCATTGTTTCATTTTCTATATTTTCTACACGTACTCCGCAAACAACACCTTTGATTTCTTCGGCTTTGGGATTCATTTGCGGGGCTTCATCAAAAAAGGTTTTATAATCTATTTCCTTATTGATCTGCAAATCTAATGTTGTTTTACTATATCCCGTAAGCCAGCATATCACTTCGTCCACTTCTTCTTGTGTGCGATTCTTCCTTGTTGCTTTTTGTACTAATAAGGGATATATTTTTGAAAAATTCATAGTAAACACTTTATTATCTTCCATTGTCGATCTCCACTAATTTTTCTTTTGAATACTCCATATGACTTCAGTGAATTTTATTCTGCTGCTCATTTGTATAATCCATTAAGCTTTCTCATCAAAATGAACATTTCAATGATCATTTACTGTCTGTCATAATACGCTTTCTCATCTTCCGGTTTGAAGTACGTCCGAATGAATCCACTCGTAGACAGAATCACGAACTCATTAGTTGCCTCGATATAGTATACATCATCGCCATCCTCTTTTTCTGTTTTGTGAAGTGCGTTTGGCGAAGTGATAACTGCGCTGGCACCGGCTTCGTACTCCTGCGGCGTTGCGTAGCCAAACTCCCCGCCATGTTTGACGAAATGTTCCTGTAAAAGTTTCTCGTTACTAAAGGTATAAGTAGCCGAGTCTGCTACAGCATCACCTGATGGTGATTCGCTTTCTTGGGCAGTCTGCGAATCCTCAGCAAATTCAGCCATCTGCTGCCTTGCCTGATTCTCCGCTTCCGATGTGATTACTCGAAGAACACTTCGTCCACCGAAGAGTACAGCAATAATGATTACAAGAATTGCAATTATTGATTTTTTATAGTCCTTCTTATACTCTATTTTGTTCTCTATTTTATTCTCTTTTTGATGTACAGTCTCATGTTTTGGGTGTTTGTTTTCTTCCCGACATGCCTTACATCGCTTTGGCAAATTCAAATGCTTACTTTCATAAAATTTGATTTCTGAGTCGGTCAAAATGAATTCTTTTCCACACTGTATACATTTTCTTTTTTCCATACAACGATTCCTCTCCTACAAATGGCAAATCTGCAATCCATTTACCATTTTTTCTTTGATTTATAATGATTTTTAGACAATGGGAATCTGAATTTTATTCCAACCATTGAATAAACGCTGTTTTATCTGTACAGTTATAACCCGCATTTTCAACGAATGCATATGGTCTTACATTCCTTGTCAAATTAGGAATGATCATGCAGACACATGAAGAGACAAGCTTTCCCTCTTTTTCATTAACGATGATGTGATGATCTTTATCTTGAATTATTTTTTCCCAAGTAGTCATTAAATGTACTGAAAGTTCTGGCACAGATTTTTCATGTAAGTACAAATACAGGTCTAACAATTCTTTTAATTCGTTTTCCTTAACTTCTCTAATCATTACTATTCTCCATGACATCAATTCTTTATTTTAATAATCTATCCTATAAACAGGAGGCTGCACATTAGCATATGAACGTAACCGGCCTACTCCATTCCGATTTGACTTCAATACAAGCATACCATAGAAACATTTTTCTCTCAATAGCATAAACCCACACCATCCAACCCTCCATCCCCGTCCGCCCCTGGTGCCAGCGTATCGGTGAGATTGGCATCGAGGACAAACTGATAAAAACCTTAGCGCAGGAAGGGATGTCTTTCCTGGGTGATATGTGCTCACCAAAGCACATATCAAGGCCATCTGAGGTGCGTATGCATCAGCATACGTGCCGAATATGGCCGATCCCAGGAGAGGCACCCCTTCTCGCGCTTAGGTTTTTACAGTGAAGCCCTCTGTCAATCGCACCGATACGCTGGCACCAGGGGCGGACGGGGATGGAGCTACCTCCCCACACAAAAAAATAATCCCTACCCAAACAAAGATTATTATTGTATAATCCCCCATTTCTCATTATAATGATAGATAACAGCTAACTGTACCAACAGTTAAGCCCATTGAAAGATTCTGGTTCGTGTATAAGCAAGTATCATGAAGAGGATTTTCAGACATGATAGACTCAACATATGTGCACACGTCGGAATATTCTTAAAAACTAAAAGCGAGGAGAAGGAATATGAAATCAGCAAATGTAGCAGAAGTTGTAAAAAGCGCAAAAGCAGTAGATTTGTTCAAACAGATGTATGGGGAAAATCGAGTTGAGGAAAATGCTAAGCGTTATGTGATGGTAGCGGAAGGATTTGCAAAAGAATTCGGTGATAAAGAATTTGACTTCTTTACTTCCCCGGGAAGAACAGAGATCGGCGGCAATCATACAGATCATAACCATGGAAAGGTTCTGGCAGGAAGTGTTCATCTTGACTGTGTGGCAGCAGCTGCAGCAAATAACACAAACACAGTAACTTTGATCAGTGAAACTTACAATCAGCGTCTGGTCATCGATCTTGATAAGCTTGCACCAACAGAGAAAACAACAGGAACAGAACCACTCCTGAAAGGCATCTTTGCAGGACTGATCGAAAAAGGATTCAAAGTAGAAGGATTTGACGCATATGTAACTTCCAACGTTATCGGTGGTGCAGGCGTTAGCTCATCCGCTTCTTTTGAGATGCTTGTCTGTGTAATCGTAGATTATCTGTTTAATGAAGGAAAGATTGGCGTAGTTGCTTATGCAAAAGCAGGACAGTACGCAGAGAATAAATATTGGCTGAAAGGTTCAGGACTTCTGGATCAGTTGGCTTGTGCAGTTGGCGGTATGATCACTATCGACTTCGCAGATATCGAGAATCCAAAGATCCGCGAGATCAAATGTAACTTTGATGAGATGGGACATGACCTTGTTATCGTTAATACAGGAAAAGGCCATGCTGATCTGAGTGCAGAATACTCAGCAGTTCCAAATGAAATGAAAAAAGTTGCCGAGTATTTTGGCAAAGAAGTTCTTGAGCAGGTAGACGAAGATGCAGTGATCGAAAATATCCAGGCGATCCGTAAGTTTGCCGGAGACCGTGCGGTACTCCGTGCATTCCATTTCTTCGAAGAAAATAAACGTGTAGATGCAGAAGTTGAAGCACTGGAAGCAAAAGATTTCGACGCTTTCCTTACCAAGATCACAGAATCTGGAGATTCCTCATGGAAATGGCTTCAGAACTGCTACTGCAACGATACACCGGACGAGCAGTCTATCACAGTTGCTCTGGCACTTACAAAACTGTATCTTGAGAAGATCGGTCATGGCGTATGCCGTGTACATGGCGGTGGATTTGCAGGTGTTATCGCGGCATTCCTTCCAAAAGAATACACAGAAGGATTCACACAGTACATCAACAAAGCACTGGGAGCAGGTTCTGCATATGTTATGCTGATCCGTCCGCAGGGAGCTATCAAAGTGGAACTGTAAGATTTTATCTTGAAAGAAGCTTAGAGACGATCAGAGAAGATTAAAGAAGAGTAAAGAAGATTAGAGAAAACCGGAAATGGTTATAGACCGTTTCCGGTTTTTTTCGTATACTGAAGAAAAGCGGATAAAATGAGGAAGATGCCATGAGAGGAAGAAAAAACAAATCGTTAGTGAATCAAACCATAGTACGTGTCTCGGGAGTGTTCATAGCGGCGTTGGTTTTATTTACCGTTATATTTACGGTATACATAAGCGTTTATATGAAGGAAAACATACTGCAAAGCCAGCAGGAACAGCTGGACACAGTGGCAAATTCCATGGAAAATACCTTCAACAGTCTGACAGAACCCATGATCACTCTGGCCGAATACACACCGACCGGAAGGCTGCTGGGCCGATACTATGAGGATTATACAGCAGAATGGATGGACTGCGTCCGGGATCTGGATGAGTATCTTCAGAATGTAAGTATGTTTACAGAGTACGTTGTGGATATCGAACTGGTCAGGCTGGATTCTTCGGTGCCCTATAGTATGAATAATAGTCTGAGAAGAGATTATGATTATATGGATGAGTCGTGGTTTCAAACAGCTGTCGAGCAGACTGGCCTGGTGAAGTATGCGGCACCCCATGGCACAGATCACCTCTATAACAATAAGCTGGAGAACACTTTCACAGCTCTATATCCTGTATATAGAAAGAATTTTCTGCATGGATATGTGGTCATGGAATGTAATCTCGGAAAAATTGCAGAATTTATCCAGGAGGATGATTCCAAGGATGCAGGGTTTATCCTGCTGGATGAAGAGGGGGATGTCATCTATGACCATCAAAAGGGAGAAAGAAATGAAAATATTTCTCTGAAAGAAGAACTGGACGAGATGGATGCGGGGAAAAATGCCACATTTCAAAGAGACGGCAAGCTTTATAGTGTCTGCAGGCTTGCCCCCAATAACTGGCTGCTCATATTGGAAAGCGATGAGGATGTGATCCTTTTGCCGATAAGAAGAGTTCTTGTGGTGGTGATGGTGGTCGGAATCCTCTCCTTCATCATCTTGATCGGGATCGCTGTGTACAATGCGAAAAGGATGGAGAAACCATACAATGCACTGATAGAGAGAATCAGTTCCTATGATGGAAGCGGATCGGAGAAAGTATTTGAGGATGAAGAGACCCCTCAGGAGGTTGCACTGATAAGAGACAAGTTCGAGGAAATGGCGGACAAGCTTAACAGCATGATCAATGAAGTCTATGTTGCAGAACTAAAGCAAAAGGAAATGGAACTGGAGGCACTCACGAATCAGATCAATCCACATTTTTTATATAATGTATTTCAGGTGATCCAGACGAAGGCAGTTTTGGCAGACAATCAGGAGATCGAGGATATGATCCAGGCTCTCAGTATGATGATGCGCTACACGATGGAGAGGAAGCACGATAAAGTACAGATAGGAAAAGAGATAGAATATATCCAGAATTATCTGATGTTCTATAAAGTACGTTTGGCGCGAGTTTTTGATTATGAGATAGAATATGATCCAGAGCTTGCCAACTGTTATACGCTGAAGTTTATCCTTCAGCCAGTGGTGGAGAACTGCTTCAAACATGCATTCAAGGACCGAAAGAGCGGCGGGAGGATCCAGATCAGTATCTATGAGCAGGGGAAGGATATTTATTTTAAGATATGGGACAATGGATGCGGGATCGATCCGGACAGACTAAAACAGGTGCAGGAAAAACTTCAGAAAGGTCTTGATGATGAAGGTATTGGGATCGTCAATACAAACCTGCGTCTGCAGCTTATCTATGGATACCAGTATGGGCTGAGTATATCCAGTGTGGAGAATGAGTATACAGAGGTTGAGATCAAAATAAAAAAAGAGGTGTGATGGGGATATGTATCGGGTTTTACTTGTGGATGATGAGATCATCAATTACCAATTATTTGAAAAATTGGTAAAGTGGGAAGAGAAGGGTTTTGAGATCGTGGGGACGGCCAGTGATGGCCTTGAGGCTCTCCAGCAATATGAGCAGCTTGAGCCGGATCTTATATTTATGGATATCCAGCTGCCGCTGATGGACGGATTGGAGTGTGTAAGATGTATCCGTGAGGCGGACAAGAAAGTCCAGATCGTGATCGTGAGTGCCTATGGGGATTTTTCGTATGCCCAGAAGGCGATACGATATGGCGTGCAGGATTTTTTGCTGAAGCCGGTGAGCAGGCTGATGCTCAATCAGTTAGTCGATAAGATGAGAGAAACTCTTGATAAGAACAGTTTGGAACAGTCAGAGGGGGAGAATGGCATAGATGTCTTCAGTAATGAAAAGACACGCAGTTTGACCCAGCTGATAAAAGAAGATGGAAATGGATACGAGGAATACCAGGAGCTACTGCGGAAAAATGAGATTTGTGGATTGATGATCATCGATGATGCGGGCAACCTTGTCTCGGCTGACCGGTGGAAGGAGCTCATGAACCATCTGATACAGATCAAACCAGTCGGCAAAATCCTACAGGGGATCGTTCAGTCTTCAACAGGTCATACGCTGATGTGTTGGGAGAAAGATACTTTTACAGAAGAGATTTCCCGTCAGATCCTGGAATTTTTCATTGACGGGCGATACAAGGTCCAGATATATATAAAATATGAAGCTGATGAGTTGGGAGAGTGGATCAGGAGATTACTCAACAGCGAAAATTACGGATTTTATGAGGAAAATAGCGGAGTTTACAGGCTGGGAGATGTGGAATATTCCCATAGGGAGATGAACACACAGGAGATATCAGCGAGGATAGCAAAGGCATTCGTGGACAATTCCCCGGATCAGGTACTCCAGTGGATCGAAGAGAGATTCGAAGAGGCAAAGAAGGAGAAAATATCGCCTGTCACGCTGAAGGATTTTTCCCTGGATGTGCTGGTCAGGATAAAGTTTGCGTTGAAGAAGTTCGATCAGCAGGGATCATTTTTATTGATGCGCAATGTGCGGGTGGAAAATGTCCATAAGATGCAGGATGCTGGAAGACTGTTGGATTTCCTTGTGGAAAAAATCAAAGATACATTCATGGATCTGGAAAAATGTATGGTGAATCAGGGGCGGAGTCTTGTATTTGCTGCCAATGCATTTACAGAGCTTTATTATTGCGATGTTGACTTTTCTGTGCAGAAGGTGGCAGATCACATCGGGATCAGCAAGAACTATTTTACCAGCCAGTATAAAGAGCAGTCGGGGACGGGATTCTGGGAATATGTCACTACCCTTCGTATGGAAAAGGCGAAGGAGTACCTGATCACGACAGAAGAGGCGGTAGGAAATATAGGACGGGACGTGGGATACGAAAGTGAATATCATTTTTCAAGAAAATTCAAAGAATATACAGGGGAATCGCCCAACAGGTTCAGAAAGAATCGTAGTAAATAGCAAAAAAATCCGTGAAAACAGCAAGAAAAAAATGAAAAATGGTTTTATTGGCAAAAAGGTGTGAGTTAAATGCATTCAGAACTTTTTTACATGGCCTTATAATAGACATATCAAATGAGAGAAAGGAAGGCCGGAAAATGAAAAAGACAATCGTAGTTTTATTAAGTATGTTGATGGCAGCATCAACATTGGCAGGATGTGGAGGAGCATCAGGCAATGGCGCTGCGGACACATCTGCAAGTGCAGAGGCAGGCGAAGAAACCAAAGAAGCAGGGGATGAAGAGAAGAGCGAGGCATCAGGGGATGCGGAGACGATCAGTCTGTTATCCTGGTATTCGGAGGAGCAGTTGGGAGAATTCATCGATGCATTCGAGGCAGAAAATCCTAATATCAAGATCGATCTACAGTTTGTTCCGCCGGTTCAGCAGTACGTGGACAAATTCAGTGTTCTCGTAGCTTCCGGGCAGATGACAGATATGTTCTATACCGCAGCCGAGAATAAACAGGAAGTGATCGAGAAGGAACTGGCTGAGGATATCAGCGATATGCCTGTATTTGAGCGGATCGATGCCAATACAGCAGCAACCTACGGTGCTGACGGAAAAGTATTTGCATATTCTCCAGATGCGTGGATCGGTGGTGTGTATTATAATAAGGTGCTGTTGAAGGAAGCAGGATATGACAACCCGCCGACAACCTGGGATGAATTCACAGAGTGCTGTGCAGCGTTGAAAGAGTCAGGAGTGGAACCATATCTGGATGATGCAGATAATGTACATAATCTGGCACAGGATCTTTATCAGTGTATGGAGATCAGCCAGGATCCGGAAACAGATCTTAAGATTAACAATGGTGAGGCAACTTATGCAGAGAAGTACACAGAGCCTCTGGAAATCTGGCATAAAGATATGATAGAAAGCGGACTATACAGCCAGATGGCACTGGGTCTGAATTCTGATCAGGTCATCGATATGTTTGTAAACGGTGAAGTTGCAATGATGCATGGCGGCCCATGGAATGTGGCAACCATCGAAGAAAAGAACCCGGATCTTGAATATGACATATTCGGCATCGCTGACAAAGAAGGAAACAGTGTACTGCCAGGTGCAGTAAATGTTGGATTATCCATCAGCACATCAAGTGAACATAAAGAAGCATGCAGGACTTTCATCGAATTCATGTCCAAAGATGAGAATATTATGAAGTGGCAGAAGGTTACAAACAATGCGATCATCGTAGACGGTATCGACTACACTATGGGAACTGTATTTGAAAAATTCAAAGAAGATGCAGTAGAAGGTAATTTCTATCTGCCACAGATCGCATGGAAGAATTCATCAGGAATCTACAAAGAGTTCCTGGCAGGAATCCAGGACACCATCACCGGTGCAGATGATATAAAAAATGTACCTGTCCGGTTGGATGAGAAACAGGCGGAACTGAGTAAATAGGCTGAATACAAGGGAGTTGTTGGCAGCAGCTCCCTTTCTTATGCAAAAGAGCGGCATAGATGCAAAGTGCAACAATGAATTTGTAGAAAATGACAATGCCATATCGAAAAAGAATGTAGGCTAAAAAAGATAAGCAGAATCAAGAAGTACACCGCTCGTAATTTGCAGAAAGAGGAGAGGAAATCAGATATGAAGGTAAAATTAAGAAAAGAACTCCCATACTTGGGTTTCATACTTCCAGCCTTCATCGTTTATACCGTATTGACGATGGTACCGCTGGTACAGACATTAGGACTTTCCTTTACAGATTGGGATGGATATTCCATGAGCAATCTGAAGTTCACAGGGTTAGAGAATTTTAAGTTGGTCCTTGAGGATCGGGCGATGAAAACAGCACTGCTGAATACACTGGGATACAGTATCATATTCCCTGTATTGACTACTCTGTTTGCTATTCCATTGTCCCTGGCACTTAACTCAAAGATGAAGACAAAGAACCTGCAAAGAGCCGTATTTTTCTTCCCGTCTGTTCCGAGTGCGATCATCCTCGGATATTTGTGGGCATATATTCTGGCTCCTACCGGAAATGGACTGTTAAACAAAGCGCTGGCACTTTTTGGGATCGAGCCGGTCATGTGGCTTGCGATGCCTAAGTGGGCTATGTTTTCTGTTATTCTGGTCAATCTGTGGAGTGCGATCGGATGGCACGCATGTATCTATCTGGCACAGCTTCAGAGTATACCGATGGAATATTATGAGGCAGCAACAGTGGATGGGGCAAATGCATGGCAGAAGTTCAGATACATCACATTCCCGATGCTGGCCTCAGCGATGACAGTCAGTGTTATGCTTCTTTTGTTGAATTCTATGAAGATGTTCGATCTTCCATTTGCACTTACAAGCGGAGGTCCGGGAACGTCCACTACGATGGTTTCCCAGATCATCATCAAGACAGGATTTGTGGAAAAATCCTATGGCAAGGCAACGGCGATGTCTGCGATCTTCTTTGTATTCATAGCTATCGTCAGTGCAGTGCAGTTGAAATTAATGAAGAAAAGGGAGGTGGAATAATATGGTAAATAAGAAAAAAACATGGAAGAATTACCTGGGCGAAGGATTGATGCTGTGTTTATGTGCTGTATTCTTTGTACCATTTTATTACCTCTTGGTAAATACATTTAAGCCGGCCAGGGATGCGACTGTTTCACCGCTGTCCCTGCCGATCAAGAATTTTACCCTGGATCTTTATAAGGAAGCTCTGAGTACGATCAACTTTTGGAGCAGCCTTCGAAATTCCCTGTTGATCACGGCAGTCTCTGTTGTTATCATCATCGTGATCGGATCCATGGCAGCCTATGCGATCACAAGAAGAAAAAATAAACTGACAAAATTTCTCTTCTTTTATTTCCTGATAGGATTCATGGTTCCGGTACAGACTACGTTGATTCCGTTGTTTAACCTGATGTCATCATTTCGCCTGCAGAATTCTGTTTTGGGAATGATCGTGTTGTATTCGAGCTGGTGTAATTTTGCTTTGTTTATGTATCAGGGATTCTTAGGCGGCGTGCCAAAGGATCTGGAAGAAGCGGCACTGATCGATGGCGCGGGATTATGGAAGATGTACTGGAAAATCGTATTTCCGTTGCTGAAACCGGTTACTACGACGATCGCCATCTTTGATGTTATGTGGATATGGAATGACTTTATGATGCCGTATCTGTTCATCAGTTCATCAGAGAAGTTCACACTGATCATGGAAGTGTATAAGGGTGTGGGGCAGTTTTCCAATAACTGGACCGTTATGTTGTGTACTATGGTTATCGTGCTGATACCTATCACAGTATTCTATATCCTTATGCAGAAGCATATCATAGCCGGTATCACCAGCGGAGCTGTAAAAGGGTAAAGAATCTGATGTGTCGAGGAGGAAATGACATGGGAATAGTGCCAGATGCACCACTTTTTCGCGATCCAATATATGACGGGGCAGCAGATCCGGTCATTATCTGGAATCGGGAAGAAGAAGCATGGTGGATATTTTATACAAACCGCAGGGCTTTTGGACCAAACTGCAGCGTGAGTTATATGCATGGATCCGATATAGGGATTGCAAGCTCGGCAGATCATGGAAAGACATGGACCTATCGTGGTACAGCCAGTGGGCTGGAATATGAAAAGGGAAGAAATACTTATTGGGCACCGGAGATCGTAGAAGATCAGGGAATCTACCATATGTATGTATCTTATGTGAGAGGGATACGGACGAACTGGGAATGTCCGCGAAAGATCCTCCATTATACAAGCAGAAATCTGTGGGACTGGCAGTTTGAAAGTGAACTGAAGCTGTCATCAGACAGGGTGATCGATGCCTGTGTGCTCGAACTTCCGGATCATACCTGGAAGATGTGGTACAAAGATGAGATCAATAACAGTTGGAGTTACACTGCGACCAGCAAAGATCTCTATCAGTGGGAAGCCGGCGGTCCTGAGATTACGGATTGCCCTCATGAAGGTCCCAATGCATTTTATTTTCAGGATAGATACTGGATGATCACAGACCCCTGGAAAGGGTTGGGGGTATATGTAAGTGATGATGCGGCCAGTTGGAAACGGTGTCAGAACATATTATATGAAGCTGGTACCCGCACCGACGATGGGGCGATGGGAAATCATGCAGATGTATTAGTTCATAAGGGACGCGCATATATCTTTTATTTTACTCATCCCCAGTTAAGTGAAGAACAGAGAAATAATCCGGAATTCGTTATGGAGTACTGCCACAGGCGAAGTTCCCTTCAGATTGCAGAGCTTATTGTGGTTGATGGACAGCTGCACTGCGACAGGAACAGAGTTGAGATAGAACTATAAGAATAGGAAATGAAGAAAAACCTTGTGTTTTTTCAGATACAATCACTGAAAAACACAGGGTTTTTTGCATTTTCGCGAAATAGGGCTCAAGAAGAAACGTAGGGTGAATAATTAGAAGCTATGCAATAAAAGTTCGTTTTGATATGATGGAACAAATGCATATTGCTGAGGTGAAAATAGTAAGTATAAGAGATAAAAGCACAGAGGAAGAATATGAACTATGAAGTTAGGATAAAGGAAATTCTGGAATCAAGTATTAGGATGGCAGGGCAGAGAGAAAAAATCTCTTGTTCTTTCTTTGAGGAGTACCGCAAGAAGAATGGGTTTGCGAAAATCGTGGAGAGCGACCGCAGCATTTATATCCGCATGTATGGAGAGGAACCATCTAAGATTGGGCTGCAGAAGATCCGGTTTTGGAGACTGGGACATCATCTGCCGAAGAACCGGGCGGAAGCACTGGCACTGGGTCAGGCTTTGGAACTGGAATGGGATGATCTGGATACATTTTTGAAGGAACACTGCCTGATGCGTGGGATAGAAGTGAGAAAAAATCACGCAGAGATGTTTGAAGAACTTTTCCCGGAATACTTGTGTCAGATCACAGATGAGCGGTTACAGCAGCTGAACATAACACCGGGGATGCAGGAACAGCAAAAATGCCACATTTTCTATTCGGATGCTTTGGACTGTATCAGGATGGAGGAAAAAAGCAGGCGGCTGTGCTACTGGCAGCATATGTACAGCAGAGGATTTTCGGGTGAATTCAGGAAATATTTTATAAAAGAGAGTGTTTTGTCCAGAGAGACGGTCATGCGGGTATTGATCTTACTTATGATGCCGGATCTGAATGTAGATATCCTGAATGGTCATCTCTTAGAACTGGGATATGGAGAATTGAACGAAAAGAGAAGGCAGGAAGGATATGTGGATGCCGCAGTTTTAGGCATTTTTCAGCTATATGAGAAAATGAGAAGTAAGGATCGAGGAAAAGATCGTGAAATGATGAAATATATACTAAGGCAATATGATACTTTGGCTGCCGGGATGATCGGTGATGCAAAATTACAGCGAAAACTGCGTTTTATGAAGTTCCGATCGATAGGAAACGATACTGAAACCTGAGGAAATGGGGGGATGCAAGATGTATCGCAAAGAGATAAAGAATTGGCTGGAACAGCATAGCCAATATCCTGATATGCGGGAGGGGTTTGCCCATGCATTTTCAAAATCACCCTCGGAATATCTGATAGTCCCCAATATCCAGGATGTTCAGAATGGCAAAGCCGCCCTTATCAGTCGATGGAATGAGATATTGCTGAGTACATTTTCAAGGACGGAGTCTTATCGGGCAAGTGATGAGAAAATATGTCAGGGGCTGGAGCATTTTCTTGAGGATTTGTATGCATGGGAAGAAGAGTGCCAGCAGCAGGAGGAATATAAGCTGATCGGACGGGAAAAGGGAATCGGACAAATCTTTTGTATCGGACGGGAAACAGAGATTTCTCTTATTAATAAAAGATTTGAAGAGAGCAATATGGTATTTCTCCATGGTCAGGGCGGTATGGGGAAAAGTACTGTGGCAAAAGCGTATGCCGCAAGATATCGTGATCATTACGATACAGTAGTATTTGCAACATGTGAAAAAGGACTTCGCAAACTGCTGGCAGATGATACCCAGATTAAGATTCAGGGCATTTCCTTTCGACAAAATGGAAGGCGCGGGGAACTGGGGTGGTATTGCAGAAGGAAGCTTAAGATACTTAAAGAGATCACAGACAGCAGGACACTGCTGATTCTGGATAATCTGGACTATCTGGATCAGGAAGGCAACAGATATCTGGAGCAGATCAGGGAGCTTCCATGCAAGATTCTGGTAACTACGCGGATCAGATCTTCTCATCAATGGAAAAATGCCGTTGAGATTTTACCGCTCAGCAGACAAGACAGATTATTATTATTTGAAAAATATTATGGAAGTAAGCTTTCAGATGAGATGAAGGAAATGGCAGGAAAAGAGATGCAGTGTCTGGAGAAAAACACATTGAGGATCAAGCAGTTTGGACTTCGCTGTGGGGACAACAGAAGGATACTGGAAGGAAATCTGTGTGAATTTATTGAATCTGATGGTGCGATATTTCAAATAGATAAACTTGGTGTGGGAGAGCAAAACGTGCTGAGAAATGCTGCTCTTCTTCCATTAAAAGGGATACAGATAGAACAGTTTTTGTCTTACGGAAGCCGGATGACAAGAAAACAGATCCAAAAACTGATTTCATTAGGACTTTTGGAATATGAGGTTCAGGAAGAAAGGATATGGATGCATCCGCTGGTAAAAGAAGAAGTTGTCCAGATATTAAGACCGGGATGGAATTCCTGTCAGGCATACATCAGAAGATTTGCAGAGAAGATGCGGGATTTTTGGAATTTTACTACGGTGCAAAAGCAGGAAGTATCTGATTACATAGTGAGTCTGCTTCAGAATATCCGCGAGTTGGATACAAGATGCATGAAAGAAATTATGATATTGGCTGATCTGATCTGGCAGCTTGGTGAGTGGGAATATGCGTTGTCGTATACGAAAAAATTATACGAATTTTGCAGGAAGAATCTGGGAGAGGAACACCGGGATACAGCTCTTGCCGCCCACATGACAGGTTCAGTCTATTATAACCATAATATGCCCAAACAGGCAGGACGATGGTATGAACAGGCGTGGAACATATACCAGAAAAATGAAGAAAAAGATCCGGTCACAGAGGCTTGTCTTTGTGTGAAATACAGCCGGTTCTTTAGATTCACACAAAAGTATGACCAGATGGAGAAAATTTATGAGAAGACGGAGCAGATCTATCAGTCAGCTTTGGAAAAAGAAAAAGGCAAGAGAGAAAGACAGCAGCTTGAGGACGGTATGATCAATTATTTTATCGAAAGAGAAAGAGCATATCTGAGCCTGGGACGATATGAGGAGGCACTTAGCATAAGTTTTCAGGCAAAAAAGTACCATCATCAGTGGATGGGAGGAAATGCTACAGGGTCTTATATTTATCATGATATCAGCAATTGTCTGTATTACCTTGGAAGATATGACGAAGCTTTAGATTACCTGCTTCAGGCAAAAAAAATGGCAGAGCAGTATTTTCAAAAAGAATACGGGGAGATGCAGGTCATCATGAAGGATCTGAAAAAACTGATGAAAAGGTGAGGGAGGAAGTCTATATGGAAGAAAAGGGCAGCGTAAGAAGGATTTTGTGGGCGGTGATCGAAGGGCTGTTGGCGATTTTGCTATGTGTTACCCCGATGCTCAAGTTCAGTGTATTTGGATATAGCGAGGGAATGGGATATCTGACGCTGGTGGGAGGAATCTTTCAGATTGTTTCCATCGCGGGGATAGGAACCCTTTCAGGAGAAAACTGGTGGATTATTTTATTATATGTTTTGATAGTTACTGTTTTGATCGTACTTTGTATTGTGATGGCAGTAAAAGCATATAAAGGGCGTGGACGGATCATTTATCTGGTGGGAAATGGATGTGCCATCGTGCTTATCTTCGCGCTCCTTGCCATGATAAAAAATCTGGGTGATTCCCTGAGCATGGGCTGGGGATATTGGGCAGCACTTGTTTGGGCAACTGTGGGACTCATTATGGGAATATTGAATCTGGCATGCAAATGGACAGAAACCTCAAGGCACAAAACTGCAAGGAGGACAGGCGTAACGTCCCGGACCTATTCGGAGAGAGGCGGCGCAAGACCTGTTGCCGGAGCAGATATATATACGGCAGCACCGGTGAAGAAACCGGAAGATCATGTGTACAGCCGGGAGGCAGAGCATGCAGGGGGTACAGCAGAGCCGACAACGTATGCGATGGGTCATGTGGCAAAATCAACACCGTATGCAGCAGGATACACACCGGAGACAGCATCATATGCGGCAGGTCATGCAGCGGAAGCAATGCCATATGCGGGCCATTTAGAAGCGCCAGCACCATATGCTGCAGACGCAGGCAGGAGTTCCATAAAAGTAAAATATAATCTGAAAAATAATACGACAGATACAGAAGAAGCATCAGGATTTTTCCATGCAGATAATGATGATCTGGACTGATGTGGGAGGAAAGCAGATGTTTGCCAATGTAATATATAGTGTAACAGCGAGTTCATCCAATGGAGGAGCAGCGGGTGCAGCCATTCTTTTGCTTTGCCTTGTTGGATTCCTTTTAGCCCTTTTCCTGTATGCAAGGAACGAAAAAGAGAAAAAAAGAGATGAAGAGTATGAGATAAAGGATGATCACACCGGTTATGGGGGAGGCACCTATGGGGGTATGCGGACAAGTACACCTGATAAAAAACCGGCTGTGGAAAAGGAAAAAACAAAGGCAGAGAAAGGCACCGGCAGTACAATAAAGTATGGCCGCGGATTCGATAATAAAGGGTTTAAGAAGAAAGACCAGCCGCCAAAAGAAGCAGAGCAATTTTATCGCTATGATCACTGCTATGAGAGGCGGATGAAGAATAGGATCATCTGCCCACACTGTGGAGTGGAGAATGAGCAGGGCAGCAGTCAGTGTATGCTGTGCGGACAGATTTTGGGATAACAGATCACAGAACACGAAAAGGAGATAACCTATGTTTTGCAAATATTGTGGAAGCAGGATGAGCGAACAGGACCTTGTATGTCCCCGCTGCAAAAGCCGCAGAGACCCGATGCAGTCCTCCATAGGGCTTGAAAAACTGCTTGGTGGAAATAGATTTGAAGATAAATTTGCGGAAAATAAAGAAGCGACAACTGATACGAAGTCGGGATGTAATGATGAGGAAGAATATATCAGCAGAGCAGTGGAAGAAAATGCGAAAATGAAAAGGGATAGGATGGACAAAGACAATCAGGGAAAATCCAGAAAACGAAAAGCCAGTGGGATCTTCCGTCTGGTAGTGAGTGTGATCCTGATCATCTTATTTTTTATGATATTATTTGTGAATCGAAATATGTCGGGACGCATAAAAAAATTAGATGTACCAAAGCTTGAAAAAACGATATCTTCGCAGGAGAAGATTATAAAAGAGCAAACAAAAAAACTGACAGAGCTGGAAAAACGGGTGGCGGAATTGGAAAAACAGATGGCACTTGAAGAGCAGGAAACTTACCAGGCGAATCCGAATGGAACATCGATGGACACCGGGGAAAGTCAGGCGCCAGGTGAAACATCAACAAGCACAGGCAGAAACCAGAATCCGGATGACACTTCAATAAGTGGGTACGGAACCTCCAATAATTCGGATGTTTCTCCTACAGGCGCGAGTGATGATCCAACAGGAGCAGCCGTAAGTCCAACGGGAGCAGCTGTAAGTCCAACGGAAATCCGGAAGAATGAGCCAACAGAGTAAAAGAAACAGAAAACCGAAATCAAATGAAATAAATCTAAGGGGCGCTGATATGAACAAATTAAAAGAGTCTCATTTCCTTTCCTATATGGGTCAGATCCTATGTGTATATAGTGAGAAGATAGAAGGAAAGGGTGAAGATGCTTATCTGTGTCTTGCCAATGAGAAAGGTGCACTGATCGGGTGTTTTGATGGATGCGGTGGTATAGGTTCCAGAAGATATGAAGTATTTGATACCCATACGGGAGCTTATGTGGCATCCAGAGTGACTGCGGAAGCAGCGGCAGACTGGTTTTTGCGAGGGTGTGAGAAGGATGAACAGGACATCATAATATCCCGGCTTTCCCCGGAGGAGCTTTCTGCCGAGATTCGTGAGGCATTAAAAGCCTGCAAACGTGCGGAGAAATCTTCATCAGCACTGAAAGGAAGTCTGACAAAGGATTTTCCCACGACGCTGGCGATCGCAGTGGCCGGTATGGAGGGCGCATCCTTTTACTGGGCAGGAGATTCCAGAGCCTATATTCTGGACGAGGCAGGACTTCACCAGATGACAACAGACGACGTAGAACAGAAGGATGCCATGAAGAATCTCAGCGATGATGGAGCACTGAAGAATGTAGTGTCTGCATCACGCAGTTTCCAGATCCATCAAAGAGAGACAGCACTTGGAGCAAGGGAAATCCTGTTGGTCTGCACCGATGGATGTTTTGGATATCTGGACTCGCCGATGGCCTTTGAGATGCTTCTTCTCGAGACGATGGAAAGAGCACAAAATCCTGTAGAATGGGAAAATCTGCTAAAGGAGCGCATCGGGCAATATGCAGGAGATGATTACACACTCATGGCGATGATCTTGGGATATGAAGATTTTAAACAGATCAAGCAGTGCTTTAAGGACAGGATCGAGCAGATGAGAGAAGGATACCGAAAGCAGCAGGGCAAAGATAATTTGTCTGACTGGTGGAAAGAATACAAAAAAGAATACGAGAGTTATCGAGGGGTTTATTATGGCGGAGACAATTAACGGATATCTTTTAGAAGAACCACTAAAGACGGATAACAGCGGATTCTCCAAATGGGGATTTGGCAAATTGGGCGAAAAAGAATATTTTCTAAAGGAATTCCTAAGCCCGGTATATCCGATAGATGAAGCACTTCTGGGTCCGGAACTGACTCAGAAGAAAAAAGATGTATGCAATGCTTATGTGACAAAGAAGCAATTGATTTTCAAGACGATCAATGATGCGTCAGATGGAAATCTTGTAAGGATCGAGCACTTTTTCCGATACGGAAGCAAATATTACATTTCGATGGAAAAAATCGATCCGGTGGCGCTGGTGGATGTTCTCGCTCTTCCGGAGAAAGAGAAAATGGTGATCTGTATGATCCTTGCCCACAGTATCAGCCGTATGCATCAAGCGGGGCTGATCCATGCAGATATCAAGCTGGACAACATCATTTTCTGCAAAAATGCTGATGGCGGTATCGGTGCCAAGATCATAGATCTGGATAACTGTTTCTGGGAAAAGGAGCCGCCCAAGGGGGAGGAAGAGATCATGGGAGACCAGATCTACATGGCTCCGGAGACATTTTGGATGATCGCGCAGGAAGAAGGGACGATCAATCGGAAAATCGATGTATTTGCCCTGGGTCTGCTGTTTCATCAGCTTTTTACAGGTATGCTCCCGGGATTTGATACCCAAAAGTATCATTATCCTTATGAATCGGTGATCAATGGAAGCAAAATGATCATCAGCAGCCAAGTGATTCGTTTGCCGGCGGAGGTATCCTGGCTTCTGGAGGGCATGCTTCGCCAGTCTCCGAAGGAAAGACCGGAACTGACAGAAGTTTTTGCGTTATTGCGGAAAGCTTATCAAAGGATGATCAGTCAGGAAATGATGGCACAGTCTGTAAACCAAAGACCAGCCTATGGAGAACATAACGGTCGTGGCGAGACAGGAGGGACAGGAAGCACTTCGGCGAGACGAAGAGCAGCGGGAAATAATGGATTTTTCTTCCAGGCCGGTGAAGACGATCTGTAGGAGAAAAGACAAGAGTGAGATACAAAAAAGTAAGACCCGAAAGACAGGAAATGATAGTAACAAAAAATAAATCATTAAGATACGATTAGGAGGAAAAAAGTATGCAGGGAAATATGCAGGGAAACATTCAGATGACCTACAACGTAGACATGGTATTTTGTATTGATGCAACGGGAAGTATGAGTCCGGTGATCAATCTGGTAAAAAGCAATGCACTCAACTTCTATAATGATGTGCAGACTATTATGAGCAAAAAGGGAAAAGTGATCAATTCACTTCGCATCCGTATCATCGCATTCAGAGATTATGTGGCAGACGGCAAAGATGCGATGCTGCTGACGGACTTTTTTGAACTGCCGCAGGAGGCAGAGGATTTTGCAAAATGTATCAATAGTATCCGTGCCAAAGGGGGCGGAGACGAACCGGAAGACGGACTGGAAGCGCTGGGTTATGCGATCAAATCAAAATGGGCCATGGAAGCGAAGAAAAAACGTCAGATCATCGTCGTATGGACAGACGCATCTACCCATGAGATAGGATTTGCAAGAAATGAAAGCAATTACCCGCAGAAAATGGCAAAGGATTTTTCAGAGCTGACCAGTTGGTGGGGCAATTCCCAGATGGAAGGCTATATCGATCAGTCCGCAAAACGTCTGATCCTTTTTGCACCGGAGGCTGCTTACTGGTCACAGGTAGCAGATAACTGGGAAAATGTGATCCATTGTCCTTCTCAGGCTGGAAAAGGCGTGGCAGAGCTTGATTATCATCAGATCATCGATACGATATCGAATACGATCTAAATATTAAATATATGCGTACTTGAATTAATTCTTATCCGCAGTATAAGGGGGCCAGATTATGGGAAAAAGGAGTTATCCGCACCCGCCTGATTACAGTCTGCTGCCAGGTACTATGGTCGCAGGCCGTTATCTGGTACAGGCATATCTTGGAGAATCTGAGGAAGCGATATATTATCGGTGCTATGATCAGATGAGAAAAACTGTTGTGGAATTGATGGAATTTTTCCCTGTCGGTCAGGTACAAAGATTCCAAAGTTCCGGTGATCGAAGGCTGCACCCCATATACGGGCATGAAGAGGAATTTGTACGTGCGGCAAATCATTTTGCAGGCATTTATCCGAATCATGTCCAGGATCATGGAACGGTGTATGCGGTCAGAACGAATAAAAAGAGTTCTAAAATAGGAATCTTGCTGGTTTCCATGTTTGTTTTGTGCCTGATACTTGGTGTGATCATGGAGATAATGAGGTCGGGAAATAGTGGGATACCTGGGGATGAGACACTCACCTATGCCAATGGAGATTATCTTTTTAGACCGGGGATCGAGAATATCTGTTATGATGAGGAATCATCAGTGATATATTTCGACCGGATATTGTTAGTGTATCTGGACTCTGAGTTTACCGAAGAGGAGGCAAAACGGTTATCGTCCATCGTGAAGGGTGAAGTTGTGGGTGAGGTGAAAGGAATCATGAATATCCTGCAGCTAAAGCTTGCAAAGTCAGACTTCTCCCGGATGGAAGCTTTGGCAGTTCGATTGATGGAAGAGGAGAATGTACTGTTCGCGGGTTATGATTATCCGACTGTTTTGGAGTCAACAGGACTGCAGGGATATGATTACAACAGGTGGGGAAAGACAGACCTGGTCTACCCGGGAACTTCCAGGACAGATCCATATACAGAGAAAGTATACTATTGCGAGTTTGATGAGGATTCACCTTCCGGAAATGAATGGTGGGCGGAGGCTATCGGTGCATATACGGCGTGGACCTACGCAGAGTACGGTGAAGATTATACAGTGGGGATCATAGACAGCGGCGTGGATATGGATGATCCAGAATTAAAAGGAAGAGCAACATCATTAGCAGGGATTGCGAATCATTTGGATTCCCATGGTACTTTTGTAGCAGGGCTCATCGGTGCAGAAGATAATAATGATGGCATCAGAGGAGTGGCAGATAATGCGAAGATGCTTACTGCAGACTGGGAGGAAAAACCTCAGGGTGATTCGTTGAGCTATGGATATGATCCGCTTGAAGACTTAAGGGGATTAAAAAAAACACAATCCGATGATGAAATCCCAGCGAATTATCTGGATTCGGTAGAAATATTTGAGTTACATAAACAAATGCTGGAGCAGGGCGTAAGAGTGGTCAATGATTCATGGACAAGATACTTGATGCCCGAAAATGAATTTGACCGATGGTACAAATTAGCTCGCATACGGCCGAACAATAGACCCGCAGAACATGTGATGACTTATGAAGAATATAAGAGCGCCTATGAATCAGTGAATTACAGAACAGCTTTAGATGCCATGTTATGCATCGATCAGTTGATCAAAAGCGGCAAGAAGGATTTTCTTTTTATACAGGCTGCTGGTAATGGATTTGGGAATTACATGATAAATGGTACTGATTCAAAGAATGCCGGCTACTTTGCTTCTATAACTTCTGAGCACTATGAGCAATTTAACAATTCCTATGATCAACACTTATCTCATACAACTACGATTCCTTTTGAGTTAGTTTATGGATATGGGAAACTTACGATTCCTTATGAGGAAATCAGGGAACTATAATGGTCTCATAAATTAAGACACTTTTTAAGACAGTTTTTAATGAATCTGATATACTAAAAACAGTATGAAAGAAAGGATTCATTGCTATGTCCAG
>SAAH01000095.1 GCA_009929525.1 Clostridia bacterium
AATCAGATTCCTTATATTTGGGGCATTTTTTGAAAGTTGTTTATAAAGACATGGTTTAATTCAGGTCTATGTGGATAAAACTGCGGAAACTCAAGAATTTTATCTCTTATTGCGAAGAAAACAAACTGATGTTACAATGTTCGTATGAGCGTCAAATAAGCAGCGGGATTTTGTGTTCCAAAAGGAGGGAACGATGAGTGGATATGCAATAACAACGGATAACACCACAGATTTGCCATATTCCTATTATAAGGAGCATGACATAGAGTATATGTATCTGACCTATCAGCTTGAGGGTGTGAATTATGGCAAGAACAGTGAACTGGATTTTAAAGAATTCTATGCTAAAATGAGGGCAGGATCCATGCCGACTACTTCACAGGTCAATATCGAAGAAGCAAAGGATGTCATGCGCCCGCTCCTTGATGAGGGGAAGGATGTTCTGCATCTGGCATTTTCGTCGGGGCTTAGCGGAAGTTATAATAGTTCACGGTTGGCAGCGGAAGAATTGCGTGAAGAGTATCCTGAGCGTAAGATCATAGTGATAGATTCCCTGTGTGCTTCACTTGGGGAAGGACTATTTGTGGATAAAGCAGTAGAACTGAAAAAAGAAGGAAAATCTTTGGAGGAAAATGCTGCATGGTTAGAGAAGAATAAGCTGAATTTTTGCCATGTATTTACCGTGGATGATCTGTTTCATCTGCATAGAGGTGGCCGCGTTTCAAAGATGGCCGCAGTCGTAGGTACGATGATCAATCTGAAGCCGCTTCTTCATGTGGATAATGAAGGTCATTTGATACCGCTTAATAAAGTCCGGGGAAGAAAAAAATCTCTGGCAGGTCTGGTATCCATGATGGAAGAGCGTGTAGGAAGCTGGAGAGATACAAAGCAGAAGATATTTATCAGTCATGGAGATTGTATTGAAGACGCAGAATATGTGGAGAAGCTGGTAAAAGAAAAGTTTGGTTATGAAACATTTTTGATCAATACGATAGGTGCTACCATAGGCGCACATGCGGGTCCAGGGACTGTTGCCCTGTTTTTTATGGGAGATTATCGCTGATAGGCTAAAGAATAGACATGAGGGAGAATACGAGAGTGAAGACAAGAAAAGAGATGAAGCAGGGGGCAAGAAAGTCCCTGAAGAAGCATTATGCGATGTTTGTTGCTGTATGTATTATAGCAGCTTTTTTTGGAAGTGAATTTTCCAGTTCACTAAATGTAGTTACGATACCGTCAAATGAAGAACAAAGTGCAGATGTTGTACCAGCAGGTGAGGAAAACACAGAAATCACCATGTCTCAGGTAATTGCAGAGGCTCTTCTTGGAGATGAAGCGGGAAGCCGTGAACTATCTGAAGAATTAAAAGAAGAAGCTGTAGAGAATACAAAAGAAGGAAAAGGAAGTGCGGCACTTGGAAGAAGCCGGGGAGTATTAGCAGGTGTAGTGAACACGGTAGCATCGGGCTCTATATTTGTTACGTTGATCTCAGCAGTTAATTCCATGTTTGGGTCAAATGATATTACAGTATTTATCTTTGTACTATTAAGCGCGGTCTTTGCATTTTTAATATGGTTTTTGCTGTATAACGTATATGCGGTCATATCCCGAAGGATTTTTCTGGAAGGACGCACATATGAGAAAATCTCGATTCAGAGATTCGCATTTCTTCTCAGAGTCAAAAAATGGCTGAAGGCATGTTGTACCATGTTTCTACAATTTGTTTTGTATGCATTGTGGTGTTGTACGATAGTAGGTGCGGCTGTTAAACGGTATTCATATTATATGGTACCATACATTACCGCTGAGAATCCGGATATTTCTCCGGTCAAGGTAATAACATTGTCCCGTAAGATGATGAAGGGACACAAATGGGAATGCTTTGTATTTGAATTATCTTATCTGGGATGGGAAATACTTAATGTGGTGACATTTGGTCTGTCTGGAATCTTCTATTCTAATCCATACAAGATTGCAGCATTTTCAGAATATTATGCACAGATCAGAAGCCAGGCAATTGATAATAAGATAGATGGATATGAACTTTTAAATGATAGATATTTGTTTGAAAAAGCCAGTGAAGAAGTAATCGATGAGGCATATAAAGATGCCCTGGAAGAAATCGAGAAGAATAAGAATGAGGCACCGGAACCTTTAAAAGGATTTACCGGACTGTTGGCGAATGTATTTGGCATTACGATACTTAATCGTAAGGACGAAAAGGTGTACGAAGAGTATCAGTCCAGAAAATTAAGATATGAAGTAATAAAAAATGCAGTAAATGGGCATGTGTATCCAGGAAGATTATTCCCGATTCCCATGGAAAAAAAGAAAAAGAGAGTGGAAACTCTGCGCTATGTTCGCCGTTATTCCGTTTGGTCTTTGATCATGCTGTTTTTAGCATTTTCCTTTATCGGATGGGTGTGGGAGGTCAGCCTTCATCTTGTCTCAGATGGTGAGTTTGTTAATCGAGGTGTTCTTCATGGACCATGGCTCCCAATCTATGGAACCGGCGGTATCATGATCCTGGTTGTTCTCAATAAGCTTCGCGGCTATCCAGTTTTTGAGTTCATCAGTACAGTAATACTATGCGGTTGTGTGGAATATTTCACGTCATGGTATCTGCAGGTGAATCATGATGGCAAAAAATGGTGGGATTACAGCGGATATTTCCTTAATCTAAATGGAAGAATCTGTGCAGAAGGGCTGCTGGTCTTTGGTTTGGGCGGCATGGTGATCGTGTATATGGCGGCACCGCTACTGGATAACCTGATCAAAAAGATACCGTACCGCATCCTGATACCGATCTGTGTTGTGTTTATGGTGGTATTTATCGGGGATAATACATATTCTAAGAAGCATCCGAATGAAGGTAAGGGAATTACCGACTATTCAGGTGCCTGGCAGATAGAGACGCAGCATAAGATGAATATGTAGCAGTGGTGGTCCGATGACGCTATGAAGGGTTTGATACGCAAAAACAAACATACGTTCTGAAAAATAAAAAAATCGATTGAAATACTAGCCCTAGGGTGAGTTCACAAACACATTTTTTTCTGTTAAGATAATTCCTGTATCGCAAACAGCAAGGGAATAAAGTTATAGCTGTGTTTATGGGAGAATATTATGGAAAAAGTATTTGCGAAGAATCGTGAAGGGGAAAACGAATTTAAAATTTCGATTGAAAAAAATGAATATAATACCTGGAGTGGAAAAATGGAATACAAAGAGAAATCATTTTCCTTCCAGAGTGAACTTGAATTATTGAGGCAGATAGATAAGTTGATGAAATAGATTCAATTGGATACTCAATAGATAAGTGATAGATGGCAGAAAAGTACAGAACAAACATTCGGTTTGCTCTGTACTTTCTTTACGTCCTTTGGTATAATGTTCACGATAGCAATGAGCAGCGCGAAATCGAGCGACACTGCGGTAGTATGATAAGTATAAATGTTATATGCTAAGATTCATAAAGGAGGAGCTTTCATGGATCATTTTGAATTAGTATCGGAATATGCGCCAACCGGCGACCAGCCACAGGCGATTAAAGAATTAGTAGATGGATTTAAAGAAGGCAATCAATGTGAAACACTGCTTGGTGTAACCGGGTCGGGTAAGACCTTCACCATGGCAAATGTCATCCAGGCTTTGAACAAGCCAACCTTGATCATCGCCCACAATAAAACCCTTGCTGCACAGTTATACGGAGAGTTCAAAGAGTTCTTTCCGAACAATGCGGTGGAATATTTTGTATCCTATTATGACTACTACCAACCAGAAGCCTATGTACCGTCTTCTGACACATATATCGCCAAGGATTCAGCAGTCAATGAAGAAATCGATAAATTACGCCTTTCTGCCACAGCAGCACTGTCGGAACGAAGAGATGTTGTGATCATATCCAGTGTTTCCTGTATCTATGGTATTGGAAGTCCCAAGGATTATCAGAACATGATCATTTCCTTGCGCCCAGGCATGGAGAAGGACAGGGATGATGTGATAAGAAGTTTGATCGATATGCAGTACGATAGAAATGAAATGGATTTTCATCGCGGCACCTTCAGGGTAAGAGGAGATGTGGTAGAGATCATTCCGGCATATGAGTCGGATGTGGCTGTGCGTGTGGAGTTTTTTGGAGATGAAGTAGACCGCATCACAGAAATTGATGTACTTACGGGAGAAATCAAGAGAGAACTGAGTCATATAGCCCTTTATCCTGCCTCACATTATGTGGTTCCGATGGAACGAATATTGGAAGCATCAAAGGATATTGAGGAGGAACTGAATGAGCAGGTGGCTTATTTTAAAAGTGAAGATAAACTTCTTGAAGCGCAGAGAATCAGTGAGCGAACAAACTTCGACCTGGAAATGATGAAAGAGACGGGATTTTGTTCGGGAATCGAGAATTATTCCCGTCACCTGGCTGGATTAAAGCCGGGAGAACCGCCATATACATTGATGGATTATTTTGGGGATGATTATCTTATTATTATTGATGAGTCCCATATGACGATACCACAGGTGCGTGGTATGTATGCAGGAGATCAGTCGAGGAAAAGTACATTGGTGGATTATGGTTTCCGTCTTCCGTCGGCAAAGGATAACAGACCGCTTAATTTTTCGGAATTTGAAGAGCGGATCGATCAGGTCATGTTTGTATCGGCGACACCTGGGCAGTATGAGCAGGATCACGAACTTCTTCGTACCGAACAGATCATACGGCCGACGGGTCTTCTGGATCCATATGTGGAGGTACGCCCGGTTGAGGGGCAGATTGATGATCTGATAGGACAGGTAAACAAAGAAGTTGAAAACCATAACAAAGTTTTAGTTACAACTTTGACGAAGCGTATGGC
Source organism: Clostridia bacterium (assembly GCA_009929525.1). Classification (GTDB taxonomy): domain Bacteria; phylum Bacillota; class Clostridia; order Lachnospirales; family Lachnospiraceae; genus Oliverpabstia. The sequence continues at coordinate 4,860 of SAAH01000095.1, forward strand.
GGAAGAATTGACAGATTATATGCGTGATATGGGGATTCGTGTAAAATACCTGCATTCAGGCATTGATACACTGGAACGTTCAGAAATCATCCGTGACATGCGACTGGACGTGTTTGACGTCCTGGTTGGAATCAACCTGCTTAGAGAAGGACTTGATATTCCGGAGATTTCTCTGGTGGCTATCCTGGATGCAGATAAGGAAGGATTTCTCCGATCAGAAACATCGCTGATCCAGACGATCGGACGAGCAGCAAGGAATGCGGAGGGGCATGTTATCATGTATGCCGATGTTATTACGGATTCTATGAGGCGAGCCATAGACGAAACACAGCGGCGTCGTGAAGTACAGGAACAGTATAATAAGGAACATGGAATCACGCCGCAGACGATAAAGAAAGCGGTTCGTGATCTGATCAGTGTTTCAAAGGAAGTTGCCCGTACAGAAAAGAATCTGCAAAAAGATTTGGAATCAATGAGCAAAAAAGAATTGGAAGAACTGATCAAGAAAGTACAAAAACAAATGAAGGCAGCGGCAGCAGATCTGAATTTTGAAGCAGCGGCAGAGCTGCGTGATAAGATGGTAGAACTTAAAAAAAATCTTGCAGAATTGACAGCGTAAGAGACAGGAAGATATCTACTATACTGTGAGTCACGGGAGATAGGATAAGAAGCCGGATATTTCTAATAGAAACATTTTAGGAGTATCTGGGTTCTTATTTTTATGGGAGGATTTATGCAACGGAAAAACTTATTTGGAGGATCGAAGAATTTCTGAGAACTTTCAGAGAATCTCATTGCAGAACCAAGTAAGAGTGCAAATTGATAATACGAATTAATAGTGTGGATTGTTACAACTATAAGATGTCAGTAAGGGAGTGCAGTTCGAATAGCCTCAAAGAAAAAATCAGAATAAAAATTTAAAATTACCATTGACAAATAATATCCTCGGTGCTATCTTAAATACATAGATGTTAGCACTCCATAAAGACGAGTGCTAACAACCTAAAAGAGAAGACAAGGAAAGGAGTGGAGTGCATTGGCAGATTTAGATGATAGAAAACGAAAGATTCTGAAAGCGATCATCCAGACATATCTGGAAACCGGTGAACCGGTAGGTTCCAGAACGATTTCGAAGTATACAGATTTGAATCTCAGCTCCGCGACTATTCGAAATGAGATGTCTGATCTGGAGGAACTTGGATATATTGTACAGCCTCATACTTCAGCAGGACGTATTCCATCTGATATGGGATATCGGTTATATGTGGACGAACTGATGAGGGAAAAAGAGCAGGAAGTATCCGAAATCAAGGAAATGATGATAGAGAAGACCGATCGTATGGAAAAAGTCTTAAAACAGGTGGTTAAGATCCTGGCATCGAATACCAATTATGCCACGATGATAACAGGACCTACCTATCATCACACAAAGGTTAAGTTCATCCAGTTGTCAAAGGTGAATGAAGAACAGCTTCTGGCGGTAATTGTGACAGAAGGCAATCTGGTAAAGAATCAGATTGTTGCTTTGGAAGAACCAATTGATGATGAACAGATATTGAAATTAAATCTTCTGTTAAATACCCAGCTGAATGGTCTGACGATCGAAGAAATCAGTCTTGGTATGATAACAAAGCTGAAAGAGCAGGCGGGCGTCCACAGCAGTGTAATAAGTACGGTGCTTGATGGACTGGCAGAAGTTATTTCTGATGGAGAGGAAGAAGTACCGGTTTATACAAGCGGTGCGAACAACATCTTCAAGTACCCGGAACTCTCAGACAGCAGCAGAGCCAGCGAACTTATTTCCGCATTTGAGGAAAAACAATTGCTGGTGGATATGATCAAGGATACCGTTCCTGAAAGCGATGAGAAGACAGGAATTCAAGTATATATTGGAAGTGAAGGCCCTATCTCAACGATGAAAGACTGTAGTGTAGTAACAGCTTCCTATGATTTGGGAGAAGGCATGAAGGGCACAATCGGTATCATTGGCCCAAAACGTATGGATTACGAGAATGTAGTAGATAATTTAAAAACATTAAAAGTCCAGTTAGACAACATATTCAAAAAGCCGTAGAAAGGTGGAATGTGAAACATGACAGAAGAAAATAAGAATCCTTCTGAAGAAGCTGTAGAAGAGCTGGAAAATGCTCAGGAGACAGTGGATACCAAAGAGGTGACATCGGAAGAAACAGATACGCAGACACAAGAAACAGCCGGTCAGGAACAGACATCTGAAGAAGAGACAGAAGAGACTGCACAGGAAGAGCCAAAAGAACGCAAGTTCTTTGGAAAGAAAAAAGAAAAGAAAGACAAAAAGGATGAAAAGATTGAGGAGCTTACCGATCAGGTAAAACGCCAGATGGCTGAGTTCGATAATTTTAGAAAACGTACAGAAAAAGAAAAAGCAAGTATGTATATTATCGGAGCAAAAGACATCGTAGAAAAGATACTTCCGGTTGTGGACAGCTTTGAGAGAGGCCTGGCAACAGCTGAAGGAAGCGAAGATCCTTTCGTTCAGGGAATGGAAAAAATCTACAAACAGCTGATCACTTCTATGGAAGAGATGGGAGTAAAAGCCATCGAAGCTGTAGGCACTGAATTCAATCCGGATTTTCATAATGCAGTCATGCATGTGGAGGATGAAGAAGCTGGTGAGAACATCGTTGTAGAAGAATTCCAAAAAGGTTATCTTTACAAAGATTTTGTAGTGCGTCACAGTATGGTAAAAGTGGCAAATTAATATAGCGTACAACAAATAACAGATCATATAGAGTTTATTTAATTTTAGGAGGAAAACGATCATGGGAAAAATCATTGGTATTGACTTAGGAACAACCAACAGCTGTGTAGCAGTAATGGAAGGTGGAAAACCAACCGTTATCACAAATGCTGAAGGATCAAGAACTACACCATCTGTTGTAGCATTTACAAAAACAGGTGAGAGACTGGTGGGCGAGCCGGCAAAACGTCAGGCAGTTACAAACGCTGATAAGACAATTTCTTCAATCAAAAGACATATGGGTACAGATTACAGAGTATCTATCGACGATAAAAAGTATTCTCCACAGGAAATTTCAGCTATGATCCTTCAGAAGATGAAAGCGGATGCAGAAAACTATCTGGGAGAGAAAGTAACAGAGGCAGTTATTACAGTACCGGCTTACTTCAATGATGCTCAGCGTCAGGCTACCAAAGATGCAGGTAAGATCGCAGGTCTCGATGTAAAACGTATCATCAATGAACCTACAGCAGCAGCACTTGCTTATGGTCTGGACAATGAAAATGAGCAGAAGATCATGGTATACGACTTAGGTGGCGGTACATTCGATGTTTCTATCATCGAGATCGGTGATGGCGTTATCGAGGTACTTTCTACAGCAGGAGACAACCGTCTTGGTGGTGATGACTTCGACCAGAAGGTTGCAGATTATATGCTCGCTGAGTTCAAGAGAACAGAAGGTGTTGATCTGTCAGCAGATAAGATGGCACTTCAGAGAATCAAAGAAGCAGCAGAAAAAGCAAAAAAAGAACTTTCTTCATCTACAACTACAAACATCAACCTGCCATTTATCACAGCTACAGCAGAAGGTCCAAAACATTTTGATATGAACCTTACAAAAGCAAAATTTGATGAGCTGACACATGATCTGGTAGAGAGAACTGCAGAGCCTGTAAGAAGAGCACTTGCAGATGCTGGACTGAACGCTTCAGAGCTTAGCAAAGTACTTCTGGTAGGTGGATCTACACGTATCCCGGCAGTACAGGATAAAGTAAAACAGCTGACAAACCATGAGCCAAGCAAATCCCTGAACCCAGATGAGTGTGTAGCACTTGGTGCTTCCGTACAGGGTGGTAAACTTGCAGGAGATGCAGGCGCAGGCGATATCCTTCTTCTGGATGTAACTCCACTGTCATTGTCTATTGAGACTATGGGTGGAATCGCAACAAGATTGATCGAAAGAAATACAACGATCCCGACAAAGAAGAGCCAGATCTTCTCCACGGCAGCAGATAATCAGACAGCAGTAGATATTAATGTTGTTCAGGGTGAAAGACAGTTTGCAAAAGACAACAAATCACTTGGACAGTTCCGTCTGGATGGTATTCCGCCAGCAAGAAGAGGTGTTCCACAGATTGAAGTTACTTTTGATATCGATGCAAATGGTATCGTAAATGTATCTGCAAAAGATCTTGGTACAGGCAAAGAGCAGCATATCACCATTACTGCAGGTTCTAACATGTCCGATGGAGATATCGACAAAGCGGTAAGAGAAGCAGCAGAGTATGAAGCTCAGGATAAGAAGAGAAAAGAAGCTATCGACACAAGAAATGATGCTGATGCTATGGTATTCCAGACAGAGAAAGCTATGGAAGAAGTAGGCGACAAGATCGATGCAAATGATAAGACAGCGGTTGAAGCTGACTTAAATGCACTGAAAGAACTGATCGCAAAAGCACCAGTTGACGATATGACAGACGATCAGGTTGCAGAGATCAAAGCTGGAAAAGAAAAACTGATGGAAAGTGCACAGAAACTTTTCGCAAAAGTATATGAGCAGTCTCAGGGAGCACAGGGAGCTCAGTCAGCAGGCCCGGATATGGGAGCTGGAGCAGCAGGTGCAACACAGGGACCAGATGATGATGTTGTAGACGCTGATTATAAAGAGGTATAAAAAAGCAAATCAAAAAAGACCCTAAGGGGACGGGGATGCGAAAGTGTCTTCGTCCCTATAGTTGCGAAAGGTGAAGAAAATGGCAGATAAAAGAGATTATTATGAGGTTCTTGGTGTAGACCGCGGGGCCGATGATGCGACTTTAAAAAAAGCATATCGAAAACTGGCCAAAAAATACCATCCTGATATGAATCCTGGTGATAAGGAAGCTGAACAGAAATTTAAGGAAGCTACGGAGGCTTACAGTGTTTTAAGTGATCCGGAGAAGAGAAAAACTTATGATCAGTTTGGACACGCAGCCTTTGAAAATGGTGGAGGCGGCGGTGCCGGAGGTTACGGCGGCTTTGGCGGATTTGATTTTAATGGACAGGATATGGGAGATATCTTCGGAGATATTTTCGGCGACCTTTTTGGTGGTGGCGGAAGAAGCCGAAGAGCAAATAATGGACCAATGAAGGGCGCAAGTCTTAGAGCGGTAGTTCACATTACATTTCAGGAAGCAGTTTTTGGATGTGAAAAAGAGCTTGAGCTTACCCTTAAAGATAATTGTAAAACGTGTAATGGAACGGGTGCAAAACCAGGAACATCTCCAGAAACATGTCCAAAATGTAATGGTTCCGGCCAGGTAGTGATGACGCAGCAGTCAATGTTTGGAATGGTAAGAAATGTACAGACTTGCCCGAATTGTCACGGAACAGGAAAAATCATCAAAGAAAAATGTCCGGATTGTCGTGGGACTGGATTTACATCCAGCAGAAAGAAGATTCAGGTATCGATCCCGGCAGGTATCGATGATGGACAGAGCATCCGTATCCGCGAAAAAGGCGAACCAGGCACAAACGGCGGACCAAGAGGTGACCTTCTTGTCGAAGTTCAGGTAGCACGCCATCCGATATTCCAGAGACAGGATGTCAATATATTCTCCACAGCACCGATTACATACGCACAGGCAGCCCTGGGCGGTACGATCAGGATCAGTACTGTAGATGGAGAAGTGGAATACGACGTAAAACCGGGAACCCAGACGGACACAAAGATCCGTTTGAGAGGAAAAGGAGTACCGTCCCTCAGAAACAAAAATGTACGAGGTGATCACTACGTAACACTGGTAGTACAGGTACCTACAAAACTTTCCGAAGACGCAAAAGAAGCCCTCCGAGCCTTCGACGAAGCCTGCGGCAACCGCCCGGCAGTCAAAGGCCAGGAAAAAGAAAAGAAAAAATCCTTTATGGACAAACTAAAAGAAACATTTGAAGACTAAAAACAAAAAGAAAAACAACAAACAAAATAAACCCTAACCAACACAGCCATCCCAGCGCCCTCCAGAGCAGGCAGGAAAACAAAAAACCTTCCACGCTTCTGAATTCGCTAAGATGGCTGTACTAACCTCCCTAAACACCAAACACTAAACCCTAAACATCCAGCCCTGCCGCCCTCTGCTGCTGTCTGTTGCTGCCGGGTATCTGGGATGATGTCAGCATGAACTGCTAAGAATCTCAGGGTGCCAGGGAGGAGAGTGGGGGAGCGAAGTGTGTTTACCAAAACACACTTCGAAAGCACCTGAGGCGTGTATGCATCAGCAGACACACCGAATGTGCTTGATCTCCCCCGCTCTCCTCCCTGGCACCCCTAGATTCTTACAGCGAAATGCTCATCATCCCAGATACCCGGCAGCAACAGGCAGCAGCAGAGGGCGGCAGGGCGTCCGTCCCCCCACACAAAATGAATTTAGTCCCATCTCCCAGTTGCACTTTTCAAAGATTTCCTGTATAGTTGTTTTGGCATATTTATTTGGAACACACAAAAAAGCAGCAATCGTGGGGGAACATTATGAGTACGGCAGTGGTTTTTCAGCAAATGCTGATGATTTTTATCCTGATCGGAGTTGGATATCTTGTATTTAAGAAAGGTTGGTGCGGACAGTCTAGCAGCAAAGATCTTTCATTTTTAATAACCATGGTGTGCAATCCGGCTATCATGCTGTCAAGTGCATTTGATGAGACAACAACCATTACCCGCCATGACGTTCTTGTGACAGCGGGAGTTTCTGCGGTGGTCTTTTTTGGATTGATCATATTAGGATTTATATTGCCGGTCATCCTGAGAGCACCAAAGGAAGAAAGTCGATTCTATAATCTGATGACGGTATACGGGAATCTGGGCTTCATCGGGATTCCGGTCGTATCAGCGGTACTTGGAACGTCAGCCGTAATTTATGTGACCATTTTTGTGTTCTTTTTTAATATATTGATCTACACCCATGGAATCTTTGTCCTGAAGCCATCTGTGAAAAAGGATGAAGGACCATTTTGGAAGAAATTCTTTAATATAGGGACGATTGCAGGTATTGCAACCATTATTATCTTTTGGTTCAAGATCCCTATGCCGCGGCTGTTTACGGAAAGTATCTCTTATATGGGAAGATGTACTACATTTTTATCCATGCTGGTATTGGGAGCGACTTTAGCAAATATGCGGATCAGAGACATATTTACCGTGCCAAGACTGTATGCATTTACGGCGATCCGTCTTCTGGGAGTGCCGATACTGGCAGCACTGGTATTGAAACATCTGTTTTCCAATGAATTGATGGTGCAGACGAGTGTAATGATGCTTGCCATGCCTGTGGCTAATATGCCCCTGATGATGGCGAAACAGTATGATATGGAATGCGAAGTAATGTCAAAGGGAATCTTGCTGACGACATTATTTTCGTTGATAACAATAACTATAATTTCAATTTTTATGTGAGGTGACGAGTATGAAATGGAAAAAATTCAGAATAAAAACAACAACAGAGGCAGAGGATATCATCATAAGCTCGTTGTACGATATAGGACTTGAGGGAGCTCAGATTGAAGATAAAGTTCCGCTCACTGCCCTTGAAAAAGAGCAGATGTTTGTAGATATCCTGCCGGATGGTCCGACGGACGATGGAATTGCATATCTTAGCTTTTTTGTAGAAGAAACAAAAGAAGGTGGTCTTGTGATGAATGGGACACCGGTAGAAGAAGATGAGATACTTACATCTGTAAAAAATGAACTCGAACAGATACGCCAGTACTGTAATATTGGTGAGGGAAGTATCGTTGTGGATGAAACAGAGGACATTGATTGGATCAATAACTGGAAACAGTATTTTAAACAGTTTTATGTGGACGATATCCTGATCATCCCATCATGGGAAAAAGTGAAAGCGGAAGATGCGGATAAGATGATCATCCATATCGATCCGGGAACTGCTTTTGGTACAGGAATGCATGAGACCACTCAGTTATGCATCCGTCAGCTCAAAAAATATGTGACAGAAGACACACAGATCCTGGATGTGGGGACCGGAAGCGGTATTTTGTCGATAATTGCGCTGAAAATGGGGGCAAAACATGCAATTGGAACGGATCTGGACCCATGTGCAGTGCCAGCAGTGGAGGAAAATAAAGAAGTAAATAAGATCCCATCAGAGTCTTTTGAAATGATGATAGGAAATATAATTACTGATAAAGAAGTGCAAGATCAGGTGGGATATGAAAAATATGACATCGTAGTAGCAAATATCCTGGCAGATGTTTTGGTACCTCTCACACCAGTGATCGTTCATCAGATGAAGCCGGGGGCAGTCTATATTACATCAGGAATCATAGATAATAAAGAAGAAGTGGTTGTGGAAGCTGTGAAAGCAGCAGGCCTTGAAATCGTAGAAGTGACATACCAGGGCGAGTGGGTATCTGTTACCGCCAGAAAGCAGGCATAAAAGATGTATCGTTTTTTTGTTCAGAAAGAGCAGATAGATATGGAAGAAAAGAAAATCCATATTCTGGGCAGTGATGTAAATCATATAAAAAATGTACTGCGGATGAAAGTCGGAGAGGAGATCCTCATCAGCGCAGGTGATGATCAGGAATATACCTGTTCCATTGCGAGCCTTGATCCGGAAGAAGTACTGGCAGATGTGATGTATGTACAGGAGGTTGGCTTAGAACTTCCGTCAAAGATTTATTTATTTCAGGGGCTTCCGAAGAGCGACAAGATGGAATTGATCATCCAGAAAGCGGTAGAATTGGGTGTATTTGAGATCATTCCGGTAGAAACGAAGAGAACTGTAGTGAAGCTTGACAGCAAGAAAGAAGCGGCAAAATTGAAGCGCTGGCGTGGAATATCTGAAAGCGCTGCAAAGCAGTCTAAGAGAATGCTGATTCCTGAGGTTCATGAAGTGCTGAAGTTTCAAAAGGCGATGGAATACGCTTCAAAACTGGATGTTTGTCTGATACCCTATGAACTGGCTGAGGATATGGTGCATACAAAAGCATTATTAGAAGAAATTAAGCCGGGGCAGTCCATCGGAGTATTTATCGGTCCGGAAGGCGGATTTACCCCGGAAGAAATCGAGATGGCTCTTGAACATCAGGTTTGGCCGATCACACTGGGAAAAAGAATCCTTCGTACAGAGACAGCAGGAATGACGGTGCTTTCAATATTGATGTTTTTGCTGGAAGGCAGATAATAATGGCAGCGCTGGTAATAGAAAGGAAGAAAAAGTGGAAGCATATTTGGATAATTCAGCGACTACATGCTGCTATGAGCAGGTAAAAGATGTGGTTGTAAAGACAATGATGCAGGATTATGGCAACCCTTCGGCGATGCATCTTAAAGGCGTTGAAAGCGAGCAGTATATAAAGAAAGCAACAGCACAGATAGCGAAGACTCTTAAGGCAGAGGAAAAAGAGATTTATTTTACCTCTGGAGGGACTGAATCAGACAACTGGGCATTGATAGGAACTGCACTGGCGAATCAAAGAGCCGGGAAGCATATTATCACGACACAGATCGAACATCCGGCGGTATCTGCACCAGCGTCTTATCTGGAGGAACAGGGATTTGAAGTGACAAGACTGGGCGTGGACGATAAAGGCAGGATCTCATTGGAAGAATTGGAAGATGCGATCCGGGAGGATACGATCCTTGTATCTGCCATGTATGTGAACAATGAAGTGGGTATCGTACTGCCGATTGCTGAAATGGGAGAAATCATCAAGAAAAAAAATCCTAAAACTTATTTTCATGTAGATGCGATACAGGCATATGGAAAGTATAGGATTCTGCCAAAGAAGATGAATATCGATATGCTTTCAGTGAGTGGACACAAGATACATGGACCGAAGGGAACCGGTTTTTTATATATAAATGAAAAAGTGAAGATTATTCCTTATATCCATGGCGGCGGACAGCAAAAAGGAATGCGTTCCGGAACAGATAACGTACCGGGAGTCGCAGGTCTCGGAATGGCATCAGAAATGATATACAGTAAGCTTGAGGAAAATGTAACTCACATGAGAGAGTTGAAAGACTATTTTGTGAGTGAACTGAATAAAATGGACCAGGTATATATACACGGTACAACGGGAGCGGAGAGTGCACCTCATATTATCAGTGCTGCATTTAAGGGCGTGAGAAGTGAAGTGCTTCTCCATACACTTGAAGAAAGACAGATTTATGTATCCGCAGGAAGCGCCTGCTCTACTCATAAGCGCAGTGGAAGTCCGACACTTACAGCGATGGGAGTGCCGAAAGAACTTATGGAATCAACCGTCCGATTTAGCTTTTGTGAGATGACAACAAAAGAAGAACTGGATTATACGTTGCAGGTGATAGGTGAAGTTTTACCGATGCTTCGCCGTTATGCGAGACACTAAAGAAGGAGAAAGAGATGTTTAAAGCTTTTTTGATAAAATATGCAGAGATTGGAATAAAAGGAAAGAACAGATATATCTTTGAGGATGCATTGATCCGTCAGATGCAGTATGTGCTGAAGGAAGTGGAGGGAAAGTTCCGTGTTTCTAAAGAACAGGGAAGGATCTATGTGCAGACAGAAGGCGAATTTGATTATGACGAAACGGTGGATGCATTAAAAAGAGTATTTGGAATCGCACTTATCTGCCCGGTAGTCATCCGTGATGATGAAGGATTTGATAAACTGGCAGAAGATGTACTGGAATATGTAGATCACGTATATCCGGATAAAAATAAAACGTTCAAGGTACATGTACGCCGTGCAAAGAAAACTTACCCGGGCAGTTCCATGGAAATGAATGCGGATCTGGGTGGAAAGATTCTGGATGCTTATCCGGAGATGAGCGTGGATGTACACAAACCGGATATCATGCTTTCCGTAGAAATAAGAGAGAAAATATATATTTATTCAGAGAGTATTCCGGGGCCTGGCGGTATGCCGATCGGAACCAATGGAAAAGCCATGCTGCTTTTGTCAGGCGGGATTGACAGTCCTGTAGCAGGATATATGATCGCAAAACGAGGCGTTAAGATTGATGCTGTATACTTCCATGCTCCGCCGTACACAAGTGAGAGAGCAAAACAGAAAGTTGTAGACCTTGCAAAACTTGTGGCTCGCTACAGTGGTCCGATCAACCTCCATGTGGTCAACTTTACGGATATCCAGCTTTATATCTATGACAAGTGTCCGCATGAGGAACTTACCATCATCATGCGCCGTTATATGATGAAGATAGCAGAAGAAATCGGTAAGAAAACAAATTGTCTGGGACTCATTACTGGTGAGAGCATCGGACAGGTAGCCAGCCAGACAGTGCAAAGTCTTGCAGCAACCAATGAAGTATGTACGATGCCGGTATTTCGCCCGGTGATCGGATTCGACAAACAGGAGATCGTGGATATTTCTCAGAAGATCAATACTTACGAGACATCCATTCAGCCATATGAAGACTGCTGTACGATCTTTGTTGCAAAACATCCGGTTACAAAACCAAATCTGAATATGATTAAAAAATCAGAAAAAAAACTGGAAGAAACTATAAATGAGCAAATCTGAAATTTTACCAAAGTTACTTTAAATTGCCTAAAAATAAAGACATCACGCCTTTTTAGGTGTATACTGTTTCTGAACA
>SAAH01000215.1 GCA_009929525.1 Clostridia bacterium
AATGACCACCCCGCTCTTTCTGCTGCGCTGTGTACAGCTCGGTATCAGCATCGCCGACCTCGACCTGCTGACCATCGGGTTGGTCAATGATATGTTCACGGAACGGCAGAACGACGATTATCCGTACAAAGAGCTGGCCTCGCAGGAGGATTTCGACCGGTTCTAAAGCAAAAAACAGACGACCGTGCTTATATTGTGAACGAAATAAGCACAATCGTCTGGTGATGGTATAAAAAATCCCACTCAGCCATGTGACTGGGTGGGATATATGCTGTCACTATTCGATTTCCACGTCTTCAAAACCGACAAGGTCAGCTTCAGTGATGCCAAGGCGACGAAGCATTTCCTCTTCAGAGATCAAGTAAGATTCAGTCTGTTTTAGAGAGGTGTTTGTTTGCATGGTATCTTCAAAGATGTTGCGGAGATAATCGGGTCCTTCCATCCAGAGTCCGGTGGAATAGTCAAATAGCATTTTGTATGCGGGAGAGGTTACAAAGCGAAAAAATACGTCGTTGAAGGAAACACCGGTATCATCACAGTAGTCTGTGAGCATAGTGCGCATAACGAGTACGGCGCACATTTCGCGTTGTGAATCATCGATGACAACCTCGTTCATAAAACCACCTCCTAGCAATTATTTTTTATGCAGTCTTTTTGGAAGTGCAGTAGTCATAAAGACTCAGCAGATAATCAGAGCCTTCTTTCCAAATCTCTGTGTCAAAATCAAAGAGGGCTTCATACGCACGAGAACTTGTGAAACGAAGAAGAGCTTCCTCGTATGAAATATTTTCTCGTGCTGCAAGGGTTTCTACAGCTTCGCGCATCGCAATTACTGCGCAGCATTCCTTTTGAGAATCTGTAGATTTATAGTTTATAGCATTATCACAATTTGATGTCACCATAGCGGTCACTCCTTATAAATTCAAGATGCTCGACGGCATCCTGAGTTCTGAAACAAAACTGATCCTTGAGACGGTTCGGTAAAAGTTTTTCAATCGTTTCTTTGTCTGCTTTTGGAGTTCCAGGCTCACCAGCACCTTCACCGCTGATATAAATCTGAAGGGTACGGGCTGTCTGATCGTCGGCAATCTTTCCACCGATGATATCAATTACGTTGTATTTTTTCAGAAGCTGAGGAAAGAGGTCTTTCTTTCGATTGGCCGCTACAAAATGCAGCCATTCGATACTGGGTTCTTGAAAAAAGTAAGCGAGAATGTTTGGGTCATAGTGAAATTTGTAGACGGATATTTGTCCGTCAGCTGGATCAAAGTTTTTTGGAACAGCACCGAGGTGTTTTGCTTTGCGAACAGAAAGCTGGACATAGTTATATGCTTGTTCATAAGATGAGGTTAAGTAGAAACCACGACCAAAATCGAGACCACCCATACAGCGGCTTAAGTCGATGTCAGGAATACTGACATAACTTCCGTGGTAGAGCAGCATTCCATCTTCAAGTCCTATCATACGGTAACACCTCGATTCTTGAGCAGGGTTTCAACATCATGCAAAGCGCATTCGTAGCTATTCAAATGAAGAATGTCATAGCAGTCAGCGATAAATCCGAGAATGTCGTATTTCTTAAACAGTTCTGCGCAGTCGCTGGGAGACATTTTCCATTTGGATTGAGCCATCCGAAAGACCCAGCACTGCATATCGGCAATGTCAATATTATATCCACTCATAGAGCATACCTCCTTTGAGTACAATTTCTCAATTTAAGTATAGCTCTTTTTCTGTCGCTTAGCAACGACAGAATTGTAAATTTCAGATTATTTTCTGCCTGTCTGCCCCGTGCAGATGGGCTTTTTTCATGCCTGCAAGGAGGTGGTCATCCACATGGCATCCAGAATCCAGGGCATCACCGTCGAGATCGGCGGCGATACCACAAAGCTCTCCAAAGCACTGGAAAGTGTAAACAAATCAATCAAGGGGACGCAGTCCGGACTGAAGGATGTCAACAAACTCCTGAAACTGGACCCCTCCAATACAGAACTGGTTGTCCAGAAGCAGAAGATGCTTAAGGATGCCATTGAAGCTACCAAGGAAAAGCTGGCAACGCTGAAAACTGCCGCACAGCAGGCCAATGAGCAGCTTGCCAACGGTGAGATCACCCAGCAGCAGTACGATGCCCTCCAGCGTGAGATTGTGGAGACCGAACAGAATCTGCGATCCTTACAGGATCAGGCGGCTACTACCAATGCGACGCTTGCCAAGATCGATGAAGCCGGAGAAAAGCTTCAGAACATCGGATCTTCTGTGGAGAATGTCGGCAAGAAGTTCCTGCCGGTGACTGCCGCTGTAACGGGTCTTGGCACTGCCGCAGTGAAGACCGCAGCCGACTTCGATTCCGAGATGAGCAAGGTTTCTGCCATTTCCGGTGCGACTGGGGATGACTTCGACCAGCTCCGTGCAAAAGCCCGTGAAATGGGTGCAAAGACAAAGTTCTCCGCATCCGAGGCTGCTTCGGCGATGGAGTACATGGCCATGGCCGGATGGAAAACGGGGGATATGCTGAACGGCATCGAGGGTATCATGAACCTTGCGGCAGCGTCCGGTGAAGACCTCGCCACGACTTCGGATATTGTCACGGATGCCCTCACCGCTTTCGGTTTGTCTGCGGCGGATTCCGGGCATTTTGCAGATATCCTTGCAGCCGCTTCATCCAATGCGAATACCAACGTCAGCTTGATGGGCGAGACGTTCAAGTACTGTGCACCTATCGCCGGTGCGCTTGGGTTCTCGGCAGAGGATACCGCAGAAGCCATCGGTCTGATGGCAAACAGTGGTATCAAGGCTTCACAGGCGGGTACTTCCCTTCGTACCATCATGAACAACCTTTCCGGTGAAGTGACCTTTGTCGGTAAAAACATCGGTGAAGTTACGATTGCCACCAGCAATGCAGATGGCAGCATGAGGAGCCTGAATGATATCCTCGCAGACTGCCGTGTAGCATTCTCTGGCTTGACCGAATCTGAAAAAGCATCCAATGCAGAGGCACTGGTCGGCAAGAATGCGATGTCTGGTTTCCTTGCCCTGATGAATTCCAGCGAGACGGACATCAACAAACTGCGTGGTGCCATTGAAAACTGTGACGGCGCATCCGAGAGCATGGCAGAAACCATGCAGGACAACTTAAATGGTCAGCTCACCATCCTGAAATCTCAGCTGGAGGAGCTGGCTATTTCTTTTGGCGATATCCTGATGCCCACCATCCGCAAGATCGTATCTGCC